>CAYJPI010000058.1:4501-9539 GCA_964372005.1 uncultured Oscillospiraceae bacterium
CGAACTCATGCAACGAATGAGCGATGATGATTACAAGGATCGCCTTTTCGCATCAAAATCCAAGGATGAATTCTTCAAGAATCTCGATGTGAGCCGCGAAGAATCTAAGGAAGAAATCGCCTACACCAAGACAATCGTTGCGGTTACGGCGTGTCCTGCAGGCATTGCACACACATACATGTCGGCTGAAGCTCTTGTTAAGGCCGGAAATGTGCTCGGCGTTAAAGTATATGTTGAAAAACAGGGTGCAAACGGCATAGAAGATAGGCTCACCGCCGAACAGCTCAAAAATGCGGATGCCGCGATATTCGCCGTCGGTGTTGCGGTGAAGAACGAAGAACGTTTCTCGCATCTGCCTATCACACGCGTTGAAGTGGCCGCCCCGATGCGCGACGGTAAAGGCGTGGTTGAAAAGGCGCTAAAGAAAGCCGAGGGCTTCAAGAAGGGCGAATACGTTGAAACCGACGATGGTGATGCAAAAGAAAGCGTCGGCGCGACAATCAAAAAATCCGTCCTGACCGGTATTTCGCACATGATTCCCCTCATCGTCGCAGGCGGTATGATCGGGGCAATCGCGGTGCTCGTCGCGAACACCTTCGGTCTTACTGAGGTTTACAACGAAGTCGGTTCTTGGCTCAATCTCTTTAGGCAACTTGCAGGCGGATTGCTCGGCACATTGCTCGTGCCCGTTATGTCGGCGTACATGGCGTATTCGATCGCGGAAAAGCCCGCGCTTGCACCCGGTTTTGCTGCAGGTTTTGCGGCCAATGTCATCGGCGGCGGATTTCTCGCAGGTATGCTTGGCGCGATTATCGCAGGTTACCTCGTGCTCGGCGTAAAGAAGATATTCCCGGCTAAAGGCACGTTTGCAGGATTTATCAGCTTCTTCGTTTACCCCGTACTCAACACGCTACTCGTGGGCGTGATCATGTTCTTTATCATAGGTGAGCCGGTCGCATGGCTCAACAGCACTCTCGTTGCATTCCTCGGACAAATGAGCGGCACAAATGCAATGCTTCTCGGCGCAATCATCGGCATCATGGTCTCGTTCGACCTCGGTGGACCCGTGAACAAGGCGGCCTACACATTCTGTGTGGCGGCACTCGGTGACGGTGTGCTCCTCCCGTATGCGATATTTGCATCGGTTAAGATGGTGTCCGGCTTTGCGGTCACCATGGCGACAATGTCACAGAAAAAACTCTTCTCAAAAGAAGAAAAGGAAGCCGGCAAGTCCACTTGGATGCTCGTGCTCGGCGGCATCACGGAAGGTGCGATTCCCTTCATGATGAATGACCCCTGGCGCGTAATCGTATCGCTTTGTACAGGTTCGGCCTTAACCGGCGCAATCATCGCATGGGCAAACATCGGTCTCGATGTTCCCGGTGCAGGCATTATCTCGATGTTCGTGTTAACACTCGGCGAAGGATCACCCGTGTCAAGCGGAATCGTGGCGGCAGGCATATGGGTTCTTGCAGCGGTAGCAGGCGCAGTAGTATCGGCAATAATGCTCATAGCATTTAGAAAAGCTAAACTCAAGAAATTGGGTGCGAGCGAACATCTCGAAGCTTAATATACGGAATCGGGGCGCGGGCAAAACTCCGTGCCCCACTTAAAAGAAAGGGAAAATTGATATGGCGAACAATGTACACATAGTACCCCACATGCACTGGGATCGCGAATGGTATTTCACTACGGAGGAATCGAGGATTCTTCTCGTTAATAATATGGAAGAGATCATGGACCGCCTCGAAAACGACGAAACATACCCACACTATGTGCTCGATGGTCAAACCGCCATATTGGAGGACTACTTCGATGTAGTGCCCGAAGCACGCGAGAGGGTTAAGAAACTCGCCGAAGAAGGCCGCCTTATCATCGGGCCTTGGTATACGCAGACGGATGAAATGGTTGTGGGTGGCGAATCCATCGTGCGCAATCTTCTCTACGGACTTCGCGACAGCCGCAAGCTCGCCGATCCCATGATGATCGGCTACCTCCCCGACTCCTTCGGGCAGAGCGAGAAGATGCCGCAAATACTCAATGGCTTCGGTATCGAGCGTGCGATATTCTGGCGTGGCGCATCCGAACGGCACGGCACGAACAAGCATAATTTCTACTGGGAAAGTGAATCGGAGGGAAAGGTGCTCGTTCACCTCATGCCGCTTGGTTATGCGATAGGTAAATATCTCCCCGTAGAGGAAGCCGCCCTTCAAAAGAGAATGAGCAAGTACATGCCCGTGCTCGAGCGCGGCGCGGTAAACGATGCGATACTCATCGGAAACGGCCACGATCAAATGCCGATACAGGAGAATATCTACGATGTAATGGAAACGCTCAAAAAGATTTATCCCGAGAAGGATTTCTTCCTGAGCAAGTTTGAAAATGTGTTCGATGAAGTGGAAAAGGCGGATCACATCGATACGATTCGCGGTGAATTGCTTGATGGGAAATACATGCGTGTGCATCGCTCCATCTTCTCTTCCCGTGCAGATTTGAAGGCGAGCAACACACGTATCGAAAACAAGATCACGAACATACTCGAGCCGCTCGCATCCATCGCGCATAGTCTCGGTGAAAGATATCACTCGGGCCTAATGGAAGCCATCTGGAAGGAACTCATGAAGAACCATGCGCATGATTCCATCGGATGTTGCTGTAGCGATGCCGTACATAAGGATATTGAGAACCGCTTCCATCTTGCAGAAAACAAGGTCGATGAGCTTACGCGCTTCTATAAACGTAAAATCACCGATGCGATTCCCGATGACATCGCGCTCGATAAGTTGGTTGCCTTCAACCTCCTCCCCTATGTGCGCACAGGAATCATCGAGGGCGAAATCATCACTAAGATGAAGAACTTTGAGCTTCTCGATGAGGACGGAACGCGTTATCCCTACAACATCCTCTCGAGCGAAATTATTGATGCCGGGCTTATCGATCGCCAAATCGTTCACTATGGCGATTACGATCCGTTCGTTAAATATACGGTTACTTTGGAAGCCGCTTTGCCTGCATTTGGCTACAAAGCATTCATGGTGCGCGAGGTTGAGGGCGCGGCAACCCATAATCCTTTAGTCGATGTGGCCTCTGCCGAAAATGAGTTTTACAGCATCAAAGTAGAGAAAAACGGCACTCTCACTATACTCGACAAGGAAACGAACATTACCTACCGCGATGTGCTTCTCACCGAGGAGGGCAGTGATGATGGCGATGGCTATGACTTCTCTCCGCTTGAGGATGATCTCGTGTTGACATCTAAGGATGTGGTGGCAAAGTCGAGCATCATGGCGAACGAACACAAGGCCGTGATAGACATCGCCTACACCATGAATGCCCCTAAAGACCTCGAATCGCGCAAAGCGAAACTTATCGATGGAAGTTTTGGGATGCAATACACTGTAACGCTGTACAAGGCAAGCCCCATCATCGATGTGCGTGTAACGGTGGACAATCGTGTGAAGGATCACCGCGTTCGCGTGCTCATACCGAATGGCATAGGCACGGCTTTCTCGCTGAGCGATAATCAATTCGGCGAGATAAAGCGCCCCGTTCGCGACAGTGCGATGGATGTTTGGGAACAAGAAAAGTGGGATGAGCGCCCCGATTCCATCTACCCCATGCTCTCCTACATCACGCAGGATAACGAAAACGGGCTTGCTGTGCTCACCAATTCCGTGCGCGAGTATGAGATCATCGGCGAAAACTACGACACCATTGCGATTACGCTTTTGCGCGGTGTCGGCTTCCTCGGTAAAGAGGAGATGTTCAGACGTCCGGGTCGTCCGTCCGGCATAAAAATGCCCACGCCGGATTCGCAATTGCTCGGCATACATTCCTTCGATATCGCCCTAACGCGCAAGGTTTCACACATGGCGAAGGTCGCGAAGGAATATGTAACGCCCATCGTCACATACAACAAAATGCCGTATAATGCGATGAAGCTCAACGCATCGCCCTACGACACACCATATTCCTATAGCCTGATTCGCGAGCAGAGCGGCGATTTCATCGTTACCGCACTTAAGAAGGCTGAGGATAGGGAAGGGTTCATCATCCGCGGCTTCCAAGCCAAACAGGATGCGCTCGATATCGCATTCACGTTACCGAACCACGAGATGATATGCGAGATGAACATGGATGAGCAGGAAATCGGCAAGGCGGAAGCATCGATGAGCATTAAGCAAAATGTGGCAAAAACGTATTTGTTCGGTTAGGACGTAGTACAATATGGAAAACGGGATGGCGTGAGCCATCTCGTTTTTGTGTGTATGAGCGGTGTTGATGGAGTGTTAAGTTGTGGGACTAAACGTCTCACGAATTAGGAATACTTGAGCCGTTATCAATGGGGTGGGTTAATGAAAATGCAACGTTTTGTTTCTACCACATGGAAGAAAACTGTTAGGTTCCTACATGATGGATTTGTTGGCTGTTCAATATTACTCTCATAATATAATAGTGAATAGGATTGCAATGATAGCATAAATATCGTTTGGACAGTTTTCCGCAGCGTTGCGGAAAACTGTCCAAAGTCGATGAAGAGCAATGAATGGTAAAGAAAAGTAACAAAAGACAAATGAAAATGGCTTTCCTGATCAAAGGGGGAAGCCAAAGGATAGAGATAGCATATGGTGGGCGGCATTCGCCACACGTTCGCCCGTGTCGGCTTAAGAGCGTCGAGAGCGAGGGTTGCCCGGCTATGTGGAGTTCGGCAGACGTGTCGCGATTGTCGCGGCGAACTGATGGAGGTAGCTATTTTTGAAATGGTTATAGGATGGAACTGCAACTCTGCAGGTGGAATACCCAAGATCTTAGGGTAAAGCAAAGCGAACTCATCGTTAAACAGTTTTTTACCGCATCGCAAAAAACTGTTCGACTCAATGGATACTATGTGATTGCGTGAGAACCAAGGTCGGAGAAAGACAGAAAAACGCCCACACATTGCCCCTTTCCCCATTCGGAGACTGATTGGCAGAAAAAGCATGAAAATATGAGAGGGTATTGAAAAAGTGAGACAGTCAGTCTCCGCATGGCGAGTAAT
>CAYJPI010000059.1:0-9536 GCA_964372005.1 uncultured Oscillospiraceae bacterium
AAATCCCAATGACCGACTTTCGTCAACGAATAAAATCGAGTACATACAGTAGCTGACGCTGTTTGTGATTCTCACACAATTCCCTATTATCTTTTGATCCCATACGCAATCAAAAGCACTTAATTTTATATTAGTCTATCATGGGTATGTATCGCTGTCAAGGAACAATACGGCGGATTATGTAGGCGCATGTGCGCCAATGATAATATGCAAGCACCGCTTACGTTTGCGTATCGGCCTTATTGTCCGTGTACATTCCTGCGTACATCGAATCCATGTCTTTTTTTGTGTTCGCACTGTGGGGGGGTGTCCGGAATGGAGGGAAGCTTCATCCGGCTATCCTCCGCTTTCATGTTTGCTTGAACTATTTCAATTATTATCAATGCTATCTATTACATATCCGTTATTCTCCAAAGTGCGTATAAGTTCATCCGCATGTTTTTTGCCTGCTACCTCACATGCAATATCAACATGAATTTCGTTGGGCAATAGATGCGCGGACATTCTATCATGATTGATAGAAATTACATTTCCGCTACTTTTAGCGATTTCATTTAGCAAGGCAACCAGCGTTCCCGGTGCATCCTTCAGCCTCGCGCGGAATTTCAACCGTCTATGGCGCGAAACAAGACCTTGTTCAATTATTTTCGGGATGAAGCTAACGTCTATATTACCTCCTGATAATAGGCAAACGGTGCGTTTATTCTCGGTATTAACCCTATCCGAAAGGGCCGCGGCAAGCGATGCCGCCCCTGCCGGCTCAACGACGAGTTTTGATCTTTCGAGCAATAACAAAATAGCAGAAGCTATCTCGCTGTCGCTTACGCATATCATATCATCAACATAATTCTTTACTATATCGAAAGCGAGATCGCCCGGAGATTTTACGGCGATACCGTCCGCAATCGTGCTTGCGGTTTCCGTTTGCATATACGAGGAAGAATTAAAACTTCTGACCATGGCATCCGCGCCTGAAGCTTGCACCCCTATTATGCGAACACGAGGGTTTATTTGCTTTATGCAAGCCGCAACACCGGCAAGCAACCCTCCTCCACCCACAGGAATGAGAACTTGATCTACCGTTGGAAGTTCTCCGAGTATCTCGAGGCCAACCGTGCCTTGGCCTGCCATAACTTCAAAGTCGTTAAACGGATGAATGAAAGTTGATTTTTCCGTTTCACATAACTCTTTTGCTTTCAAGTATGCATCATCATATACATCACCGTGAAGAACTACCTTTGCGCCATATCCTTCAGTGGCTTGTATTTTTGCGATGGGTGCAATTTTAGGCATAACTATGGTTGATGGTATGTTTAGCGCGCTCGCCGCACATGCCACACCTTGCGCATGGTTGCCCGCGGAGGATGCAATAACGGAGCTAAGCTCGCCTCTTTGTGAAAGTGATGCAATTTTGTTTGCAGCGCCTCTTATCTTGAATGATCCCGTTTTCTGGCGATTTTCACATTTCAAATACACATCTCCCTTAGCCATTAAGGAAAATGTTTCTGAGCGTGTGAGTTCGGTTTTATGTACTAAATCGGATATTCGCGCTGCGGCATTCTCAAAATTTTTAACCCTTAGCTCCATGTTAAAATCTCCATTTTTATTTCTGATTCTATACATATAGTTCGATTTTGTCAAACTCGAATATTAATATCTTGTTACACAATGGAGCATATATGATGCAAGCAATATATACAGTTAAAATTAAGTGTTTTGGTTTCATTTCTCAGTTCTCAAAACCGGCAATCCTGTCTTAAAATAAACGCATAAAAGACGAGCCGTCATCACAAACGCGATGCTTATGTACATCGCTAAATTCATGCCGATGAGCGGATAAACGAACCAAAGGAGCGTGCTCCCCAACATTGCACAAAGGGCGTACACTTCTTTTCTCAATATGACCGGGACGCGCTGGCATAACAAATCCCTCACGATGCCGCCGCCGACGGCCGTTATGGTTGAAACAAACAGGAACTGAGGGAAATTGTAGCCTTGCACTATTGCCTTAACTCCTGCATTGATGGCAAATACGCTGAGCCCCAGTGCATCTGAAACGTGCATCAATATATGAAGCATTTTGTTGTTTTGCCGAAATAATAGTGCGATGGTAGCGGAAAGTAGCACTATTCCGATAACGAGATAGCTCGAAAAGAACACGGGCACGCCCGCATCCATAACCACATCGCGAATGATACCGCCGCCCGTTGCCGTGGCGAATGCGATGATGTAAATTCCAAAGAGGTCGAGCCGCCTTTCAATGGCAACATATGTTCCCGACACCGCAAATGCCGCGACACCTACGCACTCAAAAATCTCAATTAAGCTCATTTGCATGTGTGCTAATCACCCTTATTTTCATAGAATCTGTTGGCGCAAACTCGATAGTCATATTTTCTCCTGTTCGTGGCTTCAATAGTAGCGAAGCCGATTTTACAACTATGATTGTATAGCCGGCAGGGGTTTAGTGCAATAGTTTTTTTATATGGTGTTAGATACTGCCTGCGAAACTCCCTCAGCACTGTGAAGTAGTCTCAGTGAATCAGAGTTCCATCAATCGAAAAAACATAAAACCGACCACCCGAGATGAATCGGGTAGCCGGTTGATCACATCTCGTCATTCAAAGATACCCGAGATGCGGTTGGGGGGGATTGTTTATTGGGCGATTGAGCTGTTCCCATTATCGCGGAAATTCTTAATACCCTCCAAGGTATGACCGTTGGCCTTGATTTCTGCAATGATGGCTTTCGCTTCCTCTACGGTGATGCCCTTCTCGGCGGCCATTGCTTCTAACATGCTTGCGAAGTTTGCCTTAGCATCTTCGAGTGTGATGCCCTTTAGCTCGAGTTCATCTTTGAGGTTCTTCAGCCCTTCCAACGAATGGCCGTTTTCCTTCATCGCCGCGATGCCGGCTTGTGCTTCTTCTACCGTTATGCCTTTTTCTGCGGCGAAGTTTTCAAGCATCGATGCAAAGTTTGACTGTGCCTCCTGCAAGGTGATGCCTTTTTCGTCAAGGTTCTGTTTGACTTCCTGCATTCTCCCCGGGTCACGGTCGCCTTGAGATGTGGGAGCGGCGAATGCCGTTGCGCCCATCGAGAGTACCATTGCGGCTGCGAGTGCGAGTGTTGTGATCTTCTTAAACATAATTTGTTCCTTTCTACATAGCAACTTAACTCAAAACCCACACATTATTTTCGGCTATAATTGTGCGTTTTTTAAGTCAAGTCGCTATAGGGACTAAATTTTGGCTTTCGCCGTCCCTGTGATTACAGTATAGAATAAAGCTTGGTGGAAAATCATCGGGCAAACATAGGCAAAACGTAGGCAAAAAGGGAAAGCACCTTTCTTTGGCGATGCCTTCATGGTATAGTAATCGCGTGAGGTGTTTATATGAAGATTTACATTGCAGATGATGAAAAGAGCATCCGCGACATTATAAGCGGATTTTTGAAGAACAGCGGCTACGATGTGACCGCATTTGAAACGGGCGATGCGCTCAAGGCCGCCTTTGAAAATGACCCATCCGACATGGTCATACTCGATGTGATGATGCCCGGCACGGACGGCGTGACGGTGTGTGCGTCGATTCGCGAGATCAGCAATGTGCCGATTATCATTGTGTCCGCGCGTGATAGCGAGCTCGACCGTATAAACGGCATCACGATGGGCGCGGACGATTATCTCGTGAAGCCCTTCGCGCCGATGGAGCTTGTGGTGCGCGTGCAGTCGATATTTCGCCGCATGAATTTCAGCGAGAAAGCGAAGGCGAAGAATATTCTACGCTATGGCGATATCGAAATTGATATATCAATGAAGAAATGCACCGCAAAAGGTGAAAAGTTCGATGCAACGCCCACCGAGTTTGCGCTGATGGCTTACATGTTCGAGCATAGCGACAGAGCCGTTTCGCGCGAAGAGCTACTAAAAAATGTTTGGAAGTTCGATTACGAGGCCGACACCAAGGCTTGCGACGATGTGCTAAAACGATTGCGCAAGAAACTCGCAAAGACGAATGTGCGCATCGCGGCGGTGTGGGGATTCGGGTTCAAAATGGAGTTGGAGGAAGGCGTATGACCACGATCAGAAAGCGGATATCGCGTCCGTATTTCATTTTGCTTATCGCAATTCCGATTGCAATTTTGGTGCTGTTCAACGTGATTGTGGCGTACTACAGCCAGGCGCGAGCGGAGGAAGATTTTCAAGCGGTGGTTAATTCGATTGCAGAGAGAATACAAAGCGATGACCTTCCAAACATGGCGGATCTCATAAGAAATCAAGCAAATTCGGAAGCGGAAGTCATCGTGTACAATCGGCGAGGTGAGCTTTCGCGCATATTCAATCAACAGCAAAGTTTTATAAATGAAGAGATCGCCGCACTTGCCTACGATGAAACCGAAACCTTGGAACATAACCAAATGGGGGAGTTTTCATATGTAGGCGATACATATTATGTAATGAGTGTCGATTATGAGAGCATGACATTGAGTGATAAAGTGGTATACATTTCTAAGGGGCTTGGCATCACAGACTTTGTTGTTGCCGTCAATTTCGTGCTCATCGGGGTATCGACCATCATCACGCTCATCGCGCTTTTTGTTTCGCGCAAGGTGACGAATGCCATCGCAAACCCCATCGAGCATCTAACCTCGCTCGTCGAAAACATGAAAAGCGATGAACTCATCATGATTGATGATCGAAGCGACAGCGTAGAATTAAAAAAACTCACCACCGAAATCAATGCACTCAACAAGCGGATTTATCACTATAACGAAGCGCAAAAATCCTTCTTGCACAACGCATCGCATGAACTTAGAACGCCGCTCATGAGCATTCAGGGCTATGCGGATGGCATCGAGATGGGCGTTTTTGCAGATGCAAAGGGCACGGCGCACCTCATCTCCGACCAAAGCAAGCGGCTGACCAAGCTCGTCGACAGTCTACTTACGCTCGCGCGAACCGAAAATTTCCATGCGAACAAGAAAATCGATGTGATGAATTTGAGCGATTGCATGGTCGACATGCTGAGCACTTACAAAGGATATGCCGTAAATGAGCAAATCGAGATCGCAGTGAACATCGAAGAAGGCATTTATGTCCCGGGAAATAACGAACTTTTCCAAGGTTCGGTCGGCAATATCATCTCTAATGCGATTCGATACGCGAAAAGCACAGTCGAAATATCGCTAAGGCGAGCGGAGGATCATGCCGTCATCACCGTGAGGGACGACGGCGACGGCATCGCGAATATCGACACCATCTTCGATAAATTCGCAAAAGGTGAGGACGGTAACTTCGGCCTCGGCCTATCCATCGCCAAAACCGCGGTAAAAATGCTCGGCGGCGAAATCACCGCGCGCAACGACGGCGGCGCGGTGTTTGAGGTGAAAGTGCAGTCCGATATATGCCCATCAAAATACAGGTGACTTTAGAAGTACACGAATAGGAGAAAATATGATAACGGGACAGGATTTAATCAAGAAACATGGCATCGCAGATGCTCATTTTGACATGGGCAAGGTGCTTTATTCCGCGCGTATGCGCGGAGTAAAGCACCCAATGAGCGAACTTTTGCTTCCCGAATGGACGAAGTGCAACGTTAAGGCGATCATCGCGGCGGTGTTTATCGACAATGCGGATTTGCCGGAAAAGGCACTCCCTACCGCACTCACCCAAATCGCAATTCTGCATGAAGAAATCGCAAAGAATACGCAGGATGTCAGCTTTGTTGCGAGCGCAAATGAGCTTGACGAAGCGCTTGCGGCGAATAAAGTTGCCATACTGCTTTCGCTTGAGGGGCTAGAGCCCATCGGGACGAACCTGCACATGCTCGAGATATTCCATAAGTTGGGCGTTCGTTTCGCGGGGCTTGTGTGGTCGCGGCAAAATGCGGTTGGAGACGGGTCGCGCTTCCAAGGAAGAGAGAGCGGCAACGGCCTTACCACCTTCGGCTTTGATGTAATAAAAAAGATGTGGGAACTTCGAATCGCTCTCGATGTATCGCATCTCAACGACGAAGGCTTTGAGGATGTAGTGAAAGAATTTGGAGGCACGGTGCTTGCATCGCACTCGAATGCGCGCGCCGTCAACAATATTAAACGCAACATCACCGATGAACAGGCGAAATTCTTGCATTCGCGCGGCGGAATCATAGGCATAAATGGGATAAAGCCCATACTCGCGAGCGGCTTTGAGTCGATGTCTCAGGAGGATATAATTCGCGTGATTGCAGACCATATCGACCATTATAAAGCAACCACCGGTACCGATTGCATCTGCCTCGGGCTTGACCGATGCGACCTTCTCGATGAAATGCGCCTTCGCTATGGCAATCACGAAAATAACCCCGTGGACGCAATCACGAAATACGAAGAAATCGCGCTCATTGCCGATGAACTTATATCTCGCGGTTATTCGCAGGGCGATGTATCGGGCATTTTGGCAGGAAATCTTATCGCTTTCTTGCGCGGGTTGTTGGGGAAATAAGAGCAATCACATTATATGTAAATGAGTTTGATAGAGATGTTTGAGCGCAAGCAATCCGCCTGCCAACCATCTACCTAGGAACGATCGACCTGCAGGAATTCCTTATTATCAAGCTTGATTCAAACAAGTGATATGGAGGATCGAGCGTAGGATGATCCATCTGTTTTTTTAACAGTTCCACGGCCTTTGCGCCGATGTCGGCAGCCGGCTGATTGATGGTGGTTAGGCTTATTGCGGCATGACCGGAGAACTCTACATTATCAAAGCCGACAATGCTGAAATCATCGGGAATGCGCAATCCATAACGGTCGATACAGTTTATCGCGCCCATTGCAAGATAATCGTTTGCCGCAACTATGCTTGTGTAGTCCTTCCCGGAGCGCAGTATCGATTCCATTATATAGAAGCCCGTCTCGTAGTTAGGGTCTCCCGCATAGAAATCATCTTCAAAAATAGGCACTCCGTATGCATCGCATGCGCGGCGCATGCCGGATTCGCGGCTCGCGAAACGCAGTGCGCTACCAATATAGGCGATGCGCCTGTGCCCCAAGTTTATTAGATACTCGGCGGCCTTGTATGAGGCATCGGCATAATCCATGCCTACAAAGCTCACAACGCCCGGAGTATATGTATTGCATATAGTAACAGTTGGTATCGAGATGGAGGTAATGTGATTCAACGCTCTTTCGGACATGTCCGTGGGTAATAGAATAATCCCATCCACGGGGATAGAACGAAAATAATCAAGGTTTTCCATTTCGCATTGTAGGGTGTGGCGTGCATCCATAACCAATAAGTTGGTGTTTTTTGATTCAAGCTCGGCCTGTATTCCGCCTAAGATGGCCGGGCACATCGGGTTGGATATGTCATTTACGCACACTCCTATGATTTGTTTTTGTGCGTTACTCTTGCTCTGCGGTAATCTTCTATTGGCATAATACCCCATTTCGTATGCAATCTTTTGAACCTCTTCCTTTGTATCCGTTCCTATAAGAGGGCTGTTGTTAAGCGCTCTCGACACGGTGGAAACGGAATAATGGGATATCGCTGCTATGTCCTGCACACGTACTTTAGGCATGCAAATTCACCTCCTTGCAACTGATGCGCCGTTTATGCAAAAACGAGTCATATATTGCTTGTCATTAATATACACAATTCTTGCTCAAAAGTCAATCATGGAAATAATATGAAAAAATACCTCTATTGTATAAGCAGTGATTCTATGCATGGGGTTTTAAGGTATTATTATTTATGCAAAAACAAGGCATATCTCTGCTCTGATATTGACATGTTCGATGCAAATTGTTAATCTATAAACACAATAAACTCCAAGACAAGGAGGTCAGATCATTGAATAATGTCCCTGTACTGTCGATGCGGGGTATCACAAAGCGTTTCCCCGGCGTCGTAGCCCTGGATAACATGCAGTTAGATTTATATCCGGGAGAAGTTCACATCCTCATAGGAGAAAATGGAGCAGGCAAGTCAACCCTCGTAAAAATCCTCTCAGGCGTATACCAAAAGGACGAGGGCAGTATGAAAATGGATGGTCAAGAACTGGTGATCGACGGTGTAAAGGATGCACAGGAAAAGAATATAGGCATCATACACCAGGAACTTAACCTTTTGACTCATCGCACGGTTTACCAAAACATCTACCTTGGAAGGGAGCCAATCACCGGCAAAATACTAAAAAGCGTTGATTACAAAAAGATGATCGCCGATACACAGGATTTGCTGGATAAGCTCGGGCTCGACATAGACCCATGTGCGATGGTAAGTACATTAAGTATTGCACAGAGGCAAATGGTTGAAGTGGCAAAAGCCCTTTCGTTTAACGCCAAAATCTTAATCATGGACGAACCCACATCGAGCTTAACAATACGAGAAATCGAAACTTTGTTCAGAATTGTGCGAGAATTACAGAATAAGGGCGTTGCAATTATCTATATTTCACACAGAATGGAAGAAATAACACAAATTGGACAACGCGTTACCGTTATGAGAGACGGTAAGTTTATCGGCTGTGAAAAGGTTGAGGATGTATCGCTGGATAAAATCATTGAAATGATGGTTGGAAGAAAAATCGAAGCATTGTACAACAAACAGCCCACTACCATTGGCGACGAAATCTTGCGCACGAAGGACCTTTGCGGATTGCGCTTTAAGGACGTAAATATCAATGTTCGCCGCGGCGAAGTTGTATGTCTTGCAGGATTGGTAGGCGCGGGTCGTACAGAAATTGCGAAATCCATTTTCGGTTATGACGAGATAACATCGGGAAGCGTAATTCTACGCGGCGTTGAATACACGAAAATGAAGCCTGCTCAATCCACCAAACTCGGAATGGGATTCCTGCCTGAGGACAGGCGACACGAAGGATTAATTCTGGATATGCCTGTAGAGGAAAACACGATCCTCGCATCTTTGAAAGAACTATTTCCCGGATTCTTCTTTAGCAGCAAGGTATCCGTTGCGGCCGCCGAAGAGTTTACCAAGAAGATGCATCTATCCCCGCCGAATGTAAAGAACATGGTTAAAAACCTAAGCGGCGGAAACCAACAGAAGGTAGTTCTTGCTCGCTGGTTGTGTAAAAAGTGTGACCTGTTCATATTTGATGAGCCCACACGCGGCGTGGATGTCGGCGCCAAGGCCGAAATATACGAGCTATTGAACGAACTTGCTAGGAATGGCGCGGGAATACTTGTTATTTCCTCCGATCTACCCGAAGTAGTTGGCGTTAGCGATCGCATCTACGTTATACGTGATGGTAAGGTTGCCGCTGAACTTGCAGGCAAAGATATAACCCAGCAAAATATCGGAACATTTATGATCAGTGATGGCGAGGTGACCAAATGAGCGGTATTGTGAAAATATTCAAGCGGTTTAAGGGTACAACGATCAGTGCGGTTGTTCTGTTTATCCTTATGGCGATATTTGCGGAAGGCTTCCTAACCGCCTACAGCATATCGGTCATCCTACTAAATACCTCAGTGCTTGTAGTTGCCGCTTTCGGTATGACACTTGTCGTTATACTAGGCAAGATTGACAT
>CAYJPI010000060.1:0-9354 GCA_964372005.1 uncultured Oscillospiraceae bacterium
AGGGTAGAGTGTGCCGATGGTTGCAATGTTTTCGAGTGCGCCGTCATCAGAGAAAGCTTCGATGCCCTTGCTTGCATAATCAAAAACGTCGTTTTGAAGTATCGCGAGGTCAGCATCCTTGTTGTTGATGGAACGTGCATTCGCAACGGATGCGCCCGAGGTGGATGCGGTGATGCTCAAGCCTTCAACCTTATCGGTCAACACGCCTGCGATAACGCCACCAAATGCATAGTAGGTGCCGGCTTCGCCGCCGGTTACCATGATTAGGTCAGCATCGATTGCGGGAGCTGCTTCGGCCGCAGGGGCTTCCTCGGCGGGGGCTTCTTCAGCGGGGGCTTCAGCTGCGGGAGCTTCGGCTGCGGGCTCTTCAGCCGCGGGAGCACAAGCTACCATAGAAAGTGCGAGGAGCGCTACCATCAGAACAGAAATCCATTTCTTCATCGTTTTTTCCTCCATAAAATTAAAATTGTGATTGTATACACGTACGTGAGCATACAATTCACATGCGACTATCATATCATAAAAAGTGTATATTTTTCAAGGTTTTTTTTGAAAATAATCTGGATTTGTTCCCGAAAAGTTCTGTTAACCGACAAAATTGGGTCTAAAAGTGGCGAAACAGAGTCGGTAAAACATAGTATTTACTGATTGGATCTTTCAATTCTGTTTGCGCTTACTTCATATGTGGTCTTTGATATCGTTTCGCCGCTTGGCAATAGCTTTTGATATTCTCTGCTCTGCACACGCCCGGTGATGCGAACGCAATCTCCAACCACCAGCTCTGCCGCGAAGCGGGCGTTGCGCCCCCATGTGATTACCGGCAAATAATCCGACTTGTGATACGATCGATTCACCGCAAGCAGTATGTCTGTAATTTCTCTCATGAAAGGGGTGGTGCGATATACGGGCGGTTTGCACACAAAGCCCGTTAATACTATTTCATTTTGGTAGTTCGTGCATTCCTCGTGCGTTACGACTGAACGCGCAAATACCGTTACAAGAAGGCGGCTCCCCTGCGCTGTTTGTTTGTTGTAAGAGCGAAGTTGCCCGCGGATGGTTAGGGCATCCCCCGGGGACGGAAGATTAGCCAACAGCCGTTCACCTGCCGTAATGGGAAGGATGTCCTGCGCGCCTGAAAGCCTGTCAATTGCAAGTGGGAAAGTGAAAAATGCTTCCGCGTAAAGAGAGTGGCTGAATATAGCCTCCGCTTCAACCGTACCTGATACGCATACAAAATTGTTTTCCTCATGTTGTTCCACGTGTTTTTCCTCCATATTCTCGCGTTTTTGCACCTAAACAACGAAAATTTCTCCGTAAATCCCTCTTTTTCCGTATTGTAATAGGTCACATGTTTTCCATTGTATTCATCGTTTGCCACATATATGTGTTCATATAGTGAATAGACATTTTTTGGTTTGCATATCCGCTTTTGCATGAATCGTGAAAGTTCCTGTAAAAAGCCCATTTTTGGTTTTCAAAATTTTACATTATACAGTGTAATTCCCACGGCAGAAAGTCATATTCACGCTGTGCATAATGTTCATAACTCTGTGCATAACGCTAAATGGGAATATTTTTTGTTCACAACTCTGTGCGTAATGTGTATAAAAGCTTGAATATACACACAATACGCATATTTCGCATAATCATGTATATTCACTCATAAAATAATTTTATTTTACACTCAAAAAAACATATTTTTTTATCAGGAAATCATAGAATGATAGAAAATGGTTAGAAGGCCGAAACCTTCAAACACAAAGCTTGGATCTGGAGGGATTAGATATGCGATGGATCAGAACCCACGCACTAAATTACATGGGTGTATTGTTTGTTGTGACTATGCTGGCACTTTACATGACAGGGGGCGACTATTCCGCAATACCTGTCACGGCAGAGCTTGTGCAAACGACGAACCATAATGGGCAAACACTGGTTATAATCGATGCGGGGCATGGCGGCTTTGATAATGGCGCCATAGGAATCGACACGGGCGTGCACGAGGATGAACTCAACCTGGCCGTTGCGAAGCTTGTAGAAAAGGGGCTACGGCAAAACGACATTGCTGTTGTGATGACGCGCTCAAGCGAGGATGCAATCGCTTCAACAAAACAGCAAGATATGCAAGGCCGCGCCACTATCATGAACGATGCGAATGCCGTCGCCGTGGTGAGCATCCATATGAACATGTTTGAGGATAGGGCGGTGAAAGGCCCTATGTCATTTTACATGCAAGGCTCCGCGGAGGGCGAAAGGCTGGCTACGGCGGTTCTTGAAAGCGTGTGCAGTGCCATCGACCATTCAAAGCGCACCGCAAACCACGCAGACTACTTCGTTCTTCGCGAAAGCGTACCGCCTGCGGTAATTATTGAGTGCGGCTTCCTGTCAAACCCGAGCGATGAGGTTCTTTTGCAGGATGGCGCGCATCAACAAAAAATCGCAGACGGAATAGTGGAAGGGATATTATCGTATTTGGGTGATTACAATCCGAGGGAATGATGATTTAACACCCTTTAGCTCACCCTTGCAACCATCACGCTCATATCATCGTGAACGCTTCTTGCACGAGCCGCCATGAGTAGCGAATTCGCCGCATCCTGCGGTGTGTTTGCACATTCTACATTCCTTCGTATTTCATCTGAAATGTCCTCGCCGAGCGCATCGAGAGTACCATCGGTTAGAAGTACGAGCGTGTCATGCCGTTGAAGCGTAGCCCTATGCACGGCCGGCTGTGCTTCACTCAATATACCTGCGGGCAATGCTTCGCCGCGTACCGGATAAACATTGCCGTTACGCAAAACAAAGCATGGGGGCGCACCACATTTTATGAATTCCGCCTCGCCCGACTCGAGGTTGATGAGAACCGCATCGAGTGTTGCATACATTTCATCCTTGCCCGAATGCAATCTGTTTACGCATGAGAGTGTATTCTCGCGCGTTAGCCCAACCGAGTATAATTCAAGTAGCATAGCGACGGCATCATCGCTTTTTTGGCGTGCCTTTACGCCTGTGCCCATACCATCGCTCAAAACAAATAATTCCTGACCGCCGGGAAGCGCTTTGTGCCCCGATGCATCTCCGCTTTGTGCACTACCTTCCATCGGCAATGTCGCCGTACCGGAATTTATACACAGCGAGCGAGCCATCTCCAGCTCCAAAAAATATCCACGCTTGCGCAATTCGCCCTTGATTTTGCGAAGTGGCCGAGAGATTACATATTCCAAGCATGCGATTACATCCTGCTCCTCCCTTTCCATCTGAGGTGAAAGCATAAGCTCGATTATCAGCCCCGATTTGGTGCGCATTGCACAAATATTTCTGCATGCAAAGCCCTCCTCATCGAGTGCACGATGTATGGCGAGCTCCATGTCCCTCTCCTGCCATATATCTGCAACGACAGCCACCGCCATGTCACGCATAACGCTACCCATACCCTGCATCTGCTTCTTTGCAAACTCGCATTGTGAAAAGGCCACTCTGCTCTTGGCCATACCTTCGCGATACTGTATGCATGCTTGAGATGCTCCTGCCGCGAGTGTTTTTATGTATGGGCAATTCTCAAAGAGCGGTTTTTGAGGTTGCGGGCGCATACCCCTTTGATGCGCAGGTATGAGCGCATAAACAGCGCGAAGCGCGGCATTTTTATCGCGCCAGCAGGAGTTAAAGCGCTCGCAATCATGGCAAATATGCTCCGAGGCATGCAATACATATTTGGACTCGTCAAGGGCGGTGGGTGGATCGTTTTGCACATCGATAATGTCGGCAATTTGATTCATCGCGGATGCGGCCTTGTATAGGCTGCGTGATGTGCGCTGCTGCATCCTAACGAGCGTGTGGCGGGTTTCGCTTTCCTTGCGTCCCTGCTTATCTACAGCGGCACGTATGGCGAGCATAACATCTCGCGGCGTGAGGATGAATAGGCCACCTGCCACAAGGCCGTTGAAAAGCCCCACATGCATGCTATGCTCCTTCACATACAATGATATCAAGGCGCAGGAAAGAACATAGGCTATCGCAGTGCCTATGCGCCCGGTACGCCTGCATGCAGCGGCGGCAAGGGAGCAGGCGGCAACATTCGCCACAAGCAATGCATCGGCCTTGGCGCCGGCAACGAGCATGAAGGATATTGCCACCGCCACGGCTACACCTTGCAAACCTCGCGCGAATACGGCAATCAAGCAAGAAAAAGAAAGCAGCATATAACTTACCGATGCAAAGGCTACCTGAATAGGTGATAGCGCAAGTATAACGGAGGCGAGAAGCAGGCATACGCACAGCTGTTCTTCCTCAAACAAAACACGTCTTTTTTGAACGCGCCTTAGTATGTACAAACCACGATAATATGCAACCGCGAGGAGCATGGTTAGCCCAAGCGTAGCTATGCCGGCGAGCAGCTCGATAAGGCCGGCCGCGCAGAATAGCGGAAGCATGAGTAGAACCGAAAGCGCGAAGATAAGCAATCTTTCCATGCGTTTTTCGATTCCGCCGCGCCAAAGCATGTATAGGGCGCATAGGCCAACATAGACAACGGGTACCGCGATGCCAAGATAATGCCCTGCGATGAGTGAACCCAACATTGTGCCACTTAGTGCATACCAAAGTGGCGCCGCCTTGATTAGGTCAAGCGCGATCAATATTCCGAGCCCCATCGGCATTATACCCCTAAACAATTCAATGCCCGATAACAGAAAGGATAATAAAAAGCTTGCCGCCCCCCAAATAAATTCCACCGTTCGCACATATGATGATAACCGAGTATAAAAGTCTGTTGTGTTTGTTATCCTTCCGCCTTCCACCTTGCCACTCCCCTTCCGTATAATACAACGATTGATATATAAGAGTATGTATGATGGTGAATGAAAACATTGTCGTTCGCGCGTATGAAAAATACGCACTTTTGCCGACATATTATGCGCATCCAACATAATCTTTGCTGTTAATTCGCCGTGAGGGGAGAATATGCGCGGTTATTTTACACGAAAATCGAAGCGAAATGTGTCAAAACTGAAAAGTCAACTTGACATTTTCATAAAAATCCAGCATAATTGCATAGTAGATATATCCATCTAACCTTGAAATATCATATTTTACAGGAGGACTTTTACTATGCAGAAAATGTCTCCGGCTCGAAGAATCTTGGTATATGCAATTATACTGATTCTTGCGTTTGCCGCAAGCACGGTACTTGCCACCGATGGTGAAGAAGCATATGTGAGCAATATGTATGCAACCTTTTGGTCGCTCGTACCGCCAATAATCGCTATAGTGCTCGCACTTGTAACAAAGGAAGTATATTCATCATTATTCGTCGGTATACTTGCAGGAGCTCTGTTTTATTCTAATTTCAACATAGAGCTTGCCTTTAATACCTTTGTTTCGGATGGATTTATCACCAAGCTGTCGGATACATGGAATGTCGGCATACTCATATTCCTCGTTATTCTCGGTTCGATGGTGGTGGTTATGCGAAAGGCCGGTGGTTCTGCCGCGTACGGAGCATGGGCGAGAGAGCGAATTAAATCGCGCAAAGGTGCATCCTTGGCGACATTCGGCCTCGGCGTTCTCATTTTTGTTGATGATTATTTTAATTGCCTAACCGTGGGTAGCGTTATGCGCCCCGTAACGGATACGCATGGAATATCTCGCGCGAAGCTTGCATACATCATCGATGCAACGGCCGCACCCATCTGCATGATCGCCCCAATATCGAGTTGGGCGGCCGCAGTAACGGGTGTTGTCGAGGGTGTGGACGGATTAACCCTTTTCGTATCCGCAATACCTTATAATCTATACTCGCTTCTTACCATAGTGATGGTTGTTGCCTTGGCATTGATGCGCTTCGATTTCGGCCCAATGCGCATACATGAAGAAAATGCGAAAAAGGGCGATCTTTTCACCACCGATGCACGCCCCTATGGCAATGAGGCAGAAGAAACGGTGCAAAAGGGTAGAGACGGCGTTTTGGATCTCGTCATCCCGATGGTTATACTTATTGCAAGCTGCATACTCGGCATGGTTTACACGGGTGGCTTCTTCTCGGGTACGGATTTTGTTACGGCGTTCTCCGAATGTGATGCATCGTTTGGGCTTGCCATCGGTTCCGTCATTGCGTTTATATTGACTTTCTTCTATTGTATGCTACGTCGCATCATATCCTTCAAAGACTTTATGGAGTGCATCCCCGAAGGTTTTAAGGCGATGGTTCCTGCGATACTAATACTCTCCTTCGCTTGGACGCTTTCCGCCATGACGGGACTTCTCGGCGGTGCGGACTATGTGCATAACTTACTGCAAACTTACGCGCCTAATCTTGCGCTGTTCATGCCGGCGATCATCTTCGTGGTTGCGGCGATACTCGCATTTGCTACCGGCACAAGCTGGGGAACCTTCGGCATACTTTTACCCATCGTTACGGAAGTATTCGCGCCCGGAACCGAGATACTCGTAATTTGTGTATCGGCCTGCCTCGCAGGTGCGGTGTGCGGCGACCATTGCTCACCAATCTCGGATACTACCATAATGGCATCCACTGGCGCTCGTTGCGACCATGTTACACATGTATCCACGCAGCTACCTTATGCGCTATTCGTCGCGGCGATATCCTTTGTGTTCTATATACTCGCGGGATTTGTGCAAAATGCATGGATTGTTCTGCCCATCGCTATTGTAGTGCTTTTGGTAGCGTTGTTCTGCGTTAAGTCGATATGCAATAAGAAGTACTCATAATTGGCAAAGATCTAAGGATTATGGAAAAATGATTATGTCCATGCCTCCGCCGTGTATTCATCGGCGGGGGCATACGAATTTTATTATTTGTAGGGATTTTGTTTTATTTCGGGCAATGTTGCTATGCGCTGTGTAAACGTCGGTTTCTGCACCATCAAATAAATTTCAAAAGATTCGTTTGCATTGTATTGACAAAATGCGGTCAAATGGTACAATAGTATAGTACGAAAAAATGCGGCCGTGGTGGAACGGCATACACAACGGACTTAAAATCCGTCGGCGAAAGCTTGGGGGTTCAAATCCCCCCGGCCGCACCAAAATCCCCAACCGGATAGGTTGGGGATTTTACTTATTCACTTTTCACTATTCACTCTTCACTAAAAACTTGGCTTATGGGGATTCCGGTGAAGTAATAAGTAATAGTGAATAGTGAAGAAGTGAAGGAACTTTCGCCGCCGGCGAAAGGCTTTTATGGGGATGTTTGAACATTTTCTGCTTGCATCCATGCTGTCAAGCAAGCACTTTTGCACTACTTCCTATATCCGCACTTGGGGCAAACACCGTCTTCGCCCATCGCAATTCCGCATAGCGGGCAACGGTCAATCTTGTTGCTTGTATCATATGTCGCACTGGCTGCATTTACTCCACTTGTAAAGGTAAGCTTAGCGATGTTCAGCTTGTCTTTGAGCAAGTCATAAACAATCTTTATCATACCCTCAACCGTCATGGTTTCTTTCGTTACAACTAAACGGCAATCGGGATATGCCGTGGCAAGATCGGTCTTAAATGCTTCACCCTTCATTTGGTTCTGGGGTGTACCGTCCTTGATGCCTGTCTCCTCGTAAACGCTTAATATGGCGGGCAATAGGGGGTCATCCTCCCTTAGAATAAGCGCGTGGTCAAAGTTTTTTAAAAGATCCCAAGCGGTTTTTTGGATTTCATTACAGGGGAATACCATGTTAACCCCTTCGTTTACGGTATCCTCAACTTCAATGGTTAAAACTCCCGTATGTCCATGCAGATACTGAGCCTCGCCTTTGAACCCGTAAAACCTGTGTGCGTACTGTAGATCGAGTGATGTAATGCTTCTCATAATGGTTCTCCTTCTAAATTTTATTTTTTCAAGTGTTCGTGCTATTCTTAAGGCCGCTGTAGCCCATAGTTGAGTCATTCTCTTGGCACTTCGGGCAAATTCCGGTGAATGTTAATATATGTGAGGAAAAGATGAAACCTTGTTTATCTGTTACCTTGTGATCTATATCCTCCATATACTCCATTTGCACATCGAAGACCTTTTCGCATACACCGCATTTAAGATGATAGTGACCATGTGTTCGATGGTCGAATCGGTCAGCCCCGATTGGCATTTCAAGCCTTTTGAGCGCTCCTTCTTCGCAAAGGCGATTAAGATTTCGGTAAACCGTAGCTCGGCTTACGCTCGAGTGCGATTTAACAACCTCGTCATAGATATCATCTGCGTCGGGGTGATTATGCAGAGTGTTGACAGCTTTTAGTACCAAGCTTTTTTGTACTGTGTTTCTCTTCATGTTTCATTTATAACACCATTTTTGATATTGAATCGCTATTAGTATTAATTATCAAAAAGAAATTCATATACATTAAGATTACCCACGCCAAAGATGAAGCGCCGTTTGCACTCTCATCGTCCTCCGCTACGGAAGTTGCTGTTTAGGTGAAAGATGCACTCGTGGTTGCATGCTGATTACATTTGAAAACAAATTATAGTATATTTTTTGATGTGATTTTTCAATATATCCAAGTCCGTGAGGGCAACTCTAAGGCATACGAAAAAAATGAGCAACAAAAAGGCAAAGTTCACAACATATGCTTAATTTAACCTCACACAAATCAATGACTACCTGTGTATCTTCATTAATATAATCGTATTTTGGACGATTGCGAAACATGCACAAGCCGCCAAAGAAGTTTCACATTATATCCAAGGAAAATTACCAATACACAAATTAGTGCGACTGCATCAATTGTGCATTAAATACAATATATTGCTCCGTTAATTGAAAAATAATTGTCAAACAGGGCTCCATGTAACCAAAAATTTTGACCCATGTAACCAAAAAGTAACCTTCTTATTGTATAATGCAATTAAGCTACATGGTAAAAATCCAGCTCCATGTGCAACAGGAGGTAAAAAATGACCACGTTGATTCTGAGAAAAAGCGCTTTTGCTAAAGCAATTTGCTTCATCCTTGCTTTAACTATGCTTTTCTCCACGCTTGGGCAAATTGTCCCTGCGTACGCCACAGGCGATGAACTTCCCACCGATGATACGGCAGTGCAAGGAACGGGGGAGGAGGATGACTCTCACTACAGGGAAATAATGACGGACTATGTTTTTACGTATCACTTTAACGGTGGTCCCGTAGAAATGAACGTAAATTCGAACACCAGATACTTTGAAGCCCCTGAGGTTGACGGTATTGAAGATTGGTATACCGAACCGATGGATGAAGAGGGTAATCCGCAAGGCGAAGAAATTGACCCCGCGGATTACGAAGATATACTCAGCGTTACTGAGTCGATGGACTTTTACGCCTATGTTCCCGTAGAAGCTACGACGGAACGCACGATCGTTTACCATGCAAACTT
>CAYJPI010000061.1:0-3789 GCA_964372005.1 uncultured Oscillospiraceae bacterium
TAATGTTTGAGATGAAAAATGAGATGGACACTACTTCAACTAAAAAGAAAAACGACGATTTCCTAAAGGAACTCGACAAAGACAGGCGAGAAAAGAAATGTGAGTATGCGGTGTTAGTGTCACTACTTGAAGCTGACAACGAATACTACAACAGTGGTATCGTAGATGTGTCGCACAAGTATCCTAAAATGTACATTATACGCCCACAATTCTTTATACCTATGATAACACTGCTCCGAAATGCGGCAAAGAATTCTGCGCAGTACAGGGAGCAATTAGCTGAGGTGCAAAACCAAAACATTGATATATCCAATTTTGAACAGCAAATGGTAGCGTTCAAAGATAGCTTTGGCAAGAATGTTCAGTGGGCAAGCGAGCGTTTTACCGATGCAATTAAGAACATCGATGATACAATCAAACTGCTACAGAAAATGCGAGATAATTTGACTTTATCTGAAAAGCACCTGAATACGGCCAATAGTAAGGCGCAAGATTTGACAATCAAAAAACTGACGAAGGGCAATCCGACTATGATGGCTAAATTCGCTGAATTGGAAGAACCTGTTGAGTGAGTTTACCATATATGCAGACCTCATGTAACCGTCAGCTCCCCCTATCCAACCCTCCTGTTACATGAGATAATAAGCCCAAAACATAGACAACTCTAACCGATTTGGATAGTATGCAACCGAGTCGGTTGCATACTCTAAAAAAATGGGACACAATGGGAACAGGATTACAGTGATTGGATAAGATGCAACGGAGAAGAAGCCCGTTTTGTTCACTTGCGGATTTCACATCGTGAGCCCCATGTGCACTGAGCAATTGCTCCACCCTCATGTGAATTACTTCAGTAGTGCGGTATTGCTCTACACAAAAGCTCAACGATGAAAAAAGAATGACGCACAAACAAGTTTATGCGGTGCTTACTTAACTATTGTTTAGAGTGCTGTACAAAGGAGCAACATCATGCAACGATGCAAATGGGACAAGCTTGAAACCTCGCAAATCTATATCGACTACCATGACAACGAATGGGGTGTGCCGTCGCGCGACGATGCGCATTTATTTGAGATGTTCATACTCGAGAGTTTTCATTGCGGCTTGTCATGGTTGCTTATCTTGAAAAAGCGGGATGCCTTCAGACAAGCGTTTGACGGTTTTGACCCCGAGCGCATCGCGAATTACGATGATGCCAAGGTGGATGAGCTAATGCAAAACGCCGATATCGTGCGCAACAAAGCGAAGATTCTCGCCACCATCCAAAATGCAAAGGCATATTTGAAGGTAGTCGACGAATTTGGAAGTTTTGCCGATTATCTGTGGGGATTCACGGATAACAAGGTAGTGTATAATCCCTTCGACGGTGTTACGACGAAAAATGAGCTGTCGGATAGAGTTTCAAAGGATTTGAAAAATCGGGGATTCAAGTTCATGGGGACGGTTACATGCTTTTCGTACTTGGAAGCGGTCGGCATCATGAACGACCATGCGCCGTATTGTTTCAAGCATGTTAAAGAAGAGGATCGCCCATGACCAAACGCGAACAGATAATAGAGATGTGCCTTTCATTTGCAGGAGTGTATCAAGACCACCCTTTCCGTAGCGCAAGCGAGCATACCGTGGTTCGGCATGGTTACAACAAGAAAATTTTCGCATTGATATTCAACAAGGACGGCAAGGTTTGGGTAAACTTAAAAACCGATCCTATGCTCGGGGATTTTCTTAGGCAAATGCACGAAGCTATCGTACCGGCTTATCATATGAACAAGGAGCACTGGATTTCAGTAATACTTGATGATACTATCCATGACAACGAGATTTTCGACCTTGTATCCAACAGCTACGAGCTGACAAAACCAAAACAGAAACGCAAAAAAATAAATCAGGAGGAACAACACAATGAGTAAACTTAACATCCTATGGGTAAACGACAACCCTCACACCGCACACAACATGGTCTTCATGTACGGCATCAATTCCAAGAAGATGGGTTGGTGGGATGACGTTGACATCATTATTTGGGGCGCAAGCGCTAAGCTCGCCGCCGAGGACGAGGGCATCCAAGAAAAAATCAAGCTCGCGATTCATAATGGCGTTCGCATGATCGCGTGCCTCGGCTGCGCGGCGAATTTCGGCGTTGTGGATGAATTAAAAGCGCTCGGCGTGGAGGTTAGGTATTACGGCGTGGAATTGACCGAGATACTTAAAGAGGATGAAAAGTTGATTACGGTGTAAGTAATTACTAATCCACCCCTTCAAACACAATCCCATCATCACCAAGCACAATACTCCCCACCCTCTCGGATGCCGTAAGCGTCAAATCAACGAATGAATCGACCGTTGCTTCCGCATGATACACCACGAGCGACTCGCCTTCAATTTGCAGAAGCAATTCGTTGCTATTCATGAGGGTATAATCAAATATCTTGACCTCGCCGCTCTCGATATCCGCATACCCGATTCCTACGCGATGCACGCCCGACCCTCCCGAGAAGGTAAAGTACAGCTCCAAGCTTCCGTTTGCATCGATGTCGGCGAGCGCGAAGGATGTCACCCCAAGGCCACCGAAGCCAGAATCGAGGAGCGAAACTTCGTCACCGTGAAGCAAGTAACTTCCACATGATTCGTTGAACTTGAACACGGTAAACCCGTAAGTGTCCGTAACGGATGCGGGCGTAATGTTGTAGCAGGTATCGTTTTCGTAGGGGGTATCGTGATCGCCAAGCAGCGCGAGGAAATCCGCCACTCCCTCATCTGATGCTTCTATTTGGAATGCGATGGGGGGCGCAGTTTGTTCAGTTGACGGCGTACAAGCTGTGAGCATGGCAATCGATAACCCTAATAATGCAATGATGCGTTTCATATTGCCTCCTGTTTGATGAAATATTCTCATTACATTATAACATGTCACCGTGCGTACATGAATGAATCCGGTGTGAATACTCAAAAATTAAATTCCACAACTCCCCTATATTTTTCGGGGAGCGGATCTCCAAAGTTAATCCATCCCAAGTTTTCTACAAGCACGGATGGCTTATTCGGAAAAACATGCTCATTCAAATACGCGATGAAGGCTTCATGATCATAATGCAAACCGCCCTTCTTTTGGTATTTCTTTGCATCGGGGCTGTTTGGAAGCCACTCACAGCAAAACTCATTGCAATATTTTTCGAGATTTTCGGCAACAATGTTTGGCACGCTGTATACGTACCTTGGGCCATCCGCGCTTAGTATTACCATTTTCATTGGGTATGTCTCCTTACGCCGGTATTTTCGAATTATAAAATGTGGTCGAGTCCATCCCTCACACCCTTACCCCCTTCAAAAAATCCCTCCGCACATCCATCGGCATACGCAGATCAAATCCCAATGTGATCAATTCGCTGATTTTCATGAGAACAAGGTTGATGTTGACGCAGTAATTTGTTTGCGATGTGATCAACTTCCTCGCCGCTTATAGCCGATTCTATGATTTCATCCGTGGGCAAAAGAAGGTGCGCGGCGAACACGTTGGTTATTAAAATAGCATACCGAAACCGACACAGCTTATCAAGCGTAAACCAAAACCCCCACTTCAACCGAAGCAGGGGTTTAACTCTACATAAAACCGATCTTATCCGCGAACCTTGCGCCTAAGCGTGACCGCCGCGATAGCCGCGACTGCCATTAGCGCGATGCCTATGGGGAGGATGTTGTCGCCCGTTTTTGGCGGTTCGATGATGAACGCATCCGGCACGGTGAGCGCGCCCACTCCTTGCAGGAATATCGCGAAGGGGGAAAGATCGT
>CAYJPI010000061.1:3815-9350 GCA_964372005.1 uncultured Oscillospiraceae bacterium
CAAAGGACATCGGTGAAGGTTTCGGTAGTGCCGTCATCACTCCTATGCGCGATGGTAAACGTGCGCCCTGCGTACTGCGTACCCACGAACAGCGAGACCGTGAGTTCGCCCTCATGCGTTCCCGAAAGCTCGATATCATACATCCTTTGCAGCACACCGCTTGCGGAGTTACTCATTGGGAAATAAGTGGTCGGGTCACTTGCGCTCGTGATCTCCGTGACCGTGAGCCGTGCATTTCCGCTTATATCGCCCAATACGTTTACGAAGCGCGTTTTCATGCTACGTGTGCCGATTTGGTTCGAGCCGAGGAATCCACCGCCGGAGCTTGAGCCATTATCCGAATCGGTCGAGTTTGCTGTCAAATTTGCGGTAATGGTGACGGCATTATCCGGCATTTCAAAGGTAGTGCTTGCGCTGTTGGCGTTAGCAAGTATTGCACCGCCACTATTTACCGTCCACCCTGTAAACCGCTGTCCGCTTGAAACTGTTGCCGTAATGGTAACCTGTGTTCCTTGTGCCGCAGTGGCATGGCTTGTCGTGCCGTGGTTTACAATTACATCATAGGTTGTGGGTACTACGGCTATCTCTTTGAATGTAACATGGATTGCCATATCCGCCATTACATTCGAGATTGTATGACTTGTGGCGGTTGTCGGTGTTACCACACTGCTGCCCACTGTCACTTCATCAACCTCATATCCTGCGTTTGGTGTGAAAGTAAAGGTTATACTGCCACCATCACTAATACTTTGTGGGGTATTTGGCGAGATACTGCCGTTTGTTCCTGCGGTTGGGGTTATTGTGTGTTTTATAACAGCAACGTCGCTCACCGTTACCGTTGCTGTGCCGGATTTTGAGTTATCCGCGGTAGAGGTTGCCCTTACCGTAATAGTGTTGGCATTTTCGCTTGCCGCTATGGTGAGCAGTCCACCATCTTCACTGATGGTCGTGCCGTTATCGTTGTTTCCTTCAACCGTCCACTTTACAGTTTGAGCAGGGTTGTTTGAGCCTTGTACGATAGCGGTAAACTGTTGTGTTTGCCCTTTTTGTACGGTAGTAACATTAGGCGATACCGTTACCCCTGTCACTGTTGGGGGAGTTGGGATCAACTTCGTAATCGTTAAGTCTACTGTTATTGTATCGCTTATATGGCCGTTAGTCAGATTTAATGTGCCTGAAATACTGCCTTCCGCCGTGGTGGTTGCCGCATTTAATGTAAAACCGTTTATATCATCCCATGCGGCGGTTGTTCCATGTTTTGCGGCATTGTTTATCGCTGTTAAAATATCATCTTTCGTTGTTGTATTTGTTGCGGTAAAGTTAGCAAGTGAGGTTTGCATCAATGCCTTGTCGGCGGTTACTTTTTCGGAAATGTGAAGGGGAGTTACCGTGACGATGGCCGCAACGGTGTATTTTTTTTCTGAATAGTCAAACACCGCCTTCACCGTGATTTTGTCTGCGGTTTCATCTGCGCCAACGTTGAGTTGGCCGGCGTCCGCGCCCATCGTGGTTGCAGTGCTGGTATTTCCCTCAATGCTCCATGTAGGCGTAAGATTTTGATCTGCATCATTTTTCTTCAATACTGCCGTGAACGTATGACTTTCGCCTGCCTTAACATTGACAGCAGTGGGATCGATAGAAACTTTTATCGTAGTCGGATTAACCACCACACCACCACTACCACCCTCACCGGCCTTACCCGGCGTTAACGAGGGGGAAGTTGTAACACCGGTCAGTTCGATATTTCCATTTACAGCTGCACCACCGGATACATTGCCGGGAGATAACTCTCCGGAATCACCGCCATTGCCGCCCGTAATGGTATAACTACCCAAGCTACTCTCAATCAATAAATCTCCGGTTATCCCATTTCCGCCTTTACCGCCTATGTCTCTATTACCGCTTACATCAACACCATTGCCGCCTGTGGTGTTAAACGTACCGGTTGTGTGATTATAAATCGTTACTTTTCCTCCTACTGCATTGCCGCCTGAGTAGCCCGTAGTAGAGACACTACCATGGACACCCATGCCGTCACCACCATTGATGGTGAAATTTCCGCTACCACCCGTAACGGTAACATCTCCGGTCACGCCGCTTGCACCATTAGCATTTGTACTTTCCCCTGCAGTTATCGTATGCGTGCCCGTACTGTTTGTAAATTCCAAATTTCCATTGACACCGCTTCCACCGCCGTTGCCTTCGCCGCCCTTTGCCGTGAGAGTTGCGCCGCCTTGCACTTGAACAGCCGAGCTCGGGTGTATTCCGCTTCCGCCATTGCCGGAAATGCCGCTACTGCCGCTACTGCCGCCTGTGCCACCTGCGCCACCTGCGACGCCCGCACCACCTGCGCCGCCTGTTGCACTAAGCGCACCGCCCGTTACTATTACATCGCCTGAAATGGCCATGCCTCCGTTTCCGCCGTTTCCGCCGTCTCCACCGTTGCCACCGTTGCCACCTAAGCTGTTGCCAATGCCGCCACTGCCGCCACTGCCGCCATTGCCGCCAGCACCGCCCGTTGTAACAAGAGCACCGCCATTTGCGGTTACATTGCCTGAAATGGCTGTACCGCCTTGTCCGCCTTGTCCGCCTTGTCCGCCATTTTGGCCACGATCGCCATTTCTGCCATTTCCGCCATTTCCGCCCGCGCCGCCTTGTGCTGTTACACTGCCGCTTTTAACGATTATATTGCCTGATATGGCCGATCCGCCTGTTCCCCCTGATCCGCCTGTTCCCGCTGCTCCTCCTGATCCACCCTTTACCGTGAGCGAGCCGCTACCTTGTATAGTCAATGTGCCACCGGTTATGGTTATGCCGTCTGCACCGGGATCACCGCTTGCGCCCTGCACCGTGTTGCTTCCTACAAGCTCTATAGTGAGGTCGCCGTTGGCGGTTATTGAACTGTCGTTATAGCCGCTAAGGGTGAGGGTGTTTGTAATAGCATCATAGGTTGCACCGGTTGGTGCATTAGCTGGATTTGTAAGAATGTCCACACCATTCACCGTAAGAGATGTCACCGCTGCCATCGCCACCGGCGCGGGCAACAGTGCGACCACCATCGCGAGCGATAGCAGTAAGGCTGTTAGTTTTTTCATCGCATGTGTCATATCATTCCTCCAAAAAATTTTACGTAACAAAAACACCGCCTACGCGCTAAGCGCAAAGCGGTGCTTTGGTTTCATATTTATAAACGGCAAAAAAAGGCGTAGCGAAGCTATGCTGTCTGTCTGTCTGATCATGCAGATTTCTCGCATTTACTCAAGCCCCTTCCCCATGTTTTCCCCTTTTACCACAGCTTATAGCTGTAGATATTTTATTGTATCACAATATTTGGGGCTTTGGAAGGGGGTAAAGGTGGGGTTTGGGGATTTTTTAAGGGGCATATCATTTTGCAGTGAGTCTATCAGGAATAGGGCGTTCCTTGCGCCCTCTAAAACTTGCTCGGCGAATAGCGCACGGTAATGATGTACACGCACTTTTCGGCTTCATCTATGCGGAATATCACCGTATGTTTTTGCACGAACAATTGGCGATATCCTTTGTTTTTATATGCGCCAACCCTTCGCTCGGGGCATCTTTCGGGAAAGCTCGCAAGCCCCATAATCGCTTCCTCTACTTTTTGGAGAAATGATTGCGCATTATGAGGTTCGCATAAATGCTCGGCAATATATACTATTTCATATTGGAATTGCTTTCAAAGCTATTGAAAACAATAAGGAAAATAGTATCAGCTAATTCACATGTATGAAATTGATTTATGCGAATTAGCTGTATAAATACATCTCTTCCAAGTCTTTTGCGGCTTGCTCGGTAAAAACAATTTTATATGTCATGCTTCCTCCGCAAACGGTCGAACACGGTTTGCGCATCGTAAACAATGCCTGTTTTTTCAAGCTGTGCTTCCGAAAGGGCAATTGCGCCGTCTATTTGCGAGCAATCGAGCATCTCATCGTAGGTTTCTATGCTCATGATAACCATGTCCCCATATCCATCCTTTGTGAGAAAAATCGGCTCGCGAGACATTCGGCAAGCATTTGAAATGGCCGCCGAATTTTCAATGTCCGTGATAGGTCGTATCTGTGGCATAAAAACACCTCCCATTATACTATGGTATTAGTATAGCATGGTTTTGAGTATTGGGGTAGAAGGGATTATTCGCATGTCCCCGTCCGCCCCACAACCTTCCCGAACACGCGAAACGCATCCTCCTCACCAACCCGAATCGGCGCATATGCGTCATTGAGCGACACGAGGGAAACGCCCTTTTTGTCCTTGTAAAAGACTTTTAGGTAGGCTTGGCCGTCGTGGAGGAAGATGCCCGTTTCTCCAGTTTGAAGTTCTTGGCACTGTTGTACCCACACGACATCGCCGTCATGATACTTGGGTGTCATACTGTCACCCGAAACACGAACGCCGAAGTTTGCGCTCAAAGGTACGTCATCACCGACTTCGACCATCTCATAATCGCTACTATCGAGGAATTGACCTGTACCGGCAGAAGCAGGAAGCCCATAGAGCGGACATTGACGCAATGGGCGATCATCCGAAGTCTCTGCCTCATATAAACCGCTCGCAATTAAATCGCGCTCATATTGCTTGACCTTCTCGCGCCCCTCGCGATTTAATGGGCTACGGCTTATCGCACCATCATCGTAAAACGCATCTCCTACATCAGTGATTTGATACACAGCACACAAATCGATAAGCTGTTTTGCGGTCGGCTGATTGACCTCCTGCTCCCATCGACTAACGGTGTGATTGGTGACATTATGCCCGAGCTTGACGAGCTGCGCGGCCACGTCGGATTGTTTATAGTGAAATTGTTTCCTCATCTTCATGAGCCTTTTTCCGAAATTATCAACCATAGTTTACCCTTTCTATATTCATGGTATGGTGTCAGTATAAGGCTAATTCATCTAAAAAAGTTACATGCATATGAATTAGCAATACTGTTTTCATATGTCAATCCAAATTATTTTGGATTATTCCAATAAGAACAGTGTAGCACGGGCGGATAAGATTTGTAAACAATAAATTCATAAAATCGAACATTTTAGACCTTTACAATGATAGTATTATTCATTATAATGGTAATGCATTGGTAACAGCGAAGTCCTCCGGTATGCCCCATTCAGCCCCGACATACCCCTGCTTCACGACTTTACGCTGGTATAAATAAAGTGGGAGGTACTGCTAAATGAAGGCACAAGTTCAAGAGGAAACCGAAATGGTTGGCAACTTTTTCTTTCGCTATAATTCAACGCACGATATAGCGACAGACGAGAGGACGCTCAAACGCACAAAAGTTATACTGGAGTATTATAAAAGCACAATGTGGGATGCGATGGAGAGCATAAAAAATTTGAAGGTTGCAAGCGAGGATATGGGGGGATGTCAAATCCAAGATTTATTAGAAAGGGTTGAGCTTAATTTAGAACCGGAAGTAGCCAAGCGAAAGATAGAGCGCGATATTTTGTGCGCTTCCCAGTCAATAATGCTGTTTGAAATCGTAGACACTGCCATAGTCAGCATGAA
>CAYJPI010000062.1:0-2814 GCA_964372005.1 uncultured Oscillospiraceae bacterium
TCAAAACACTCCCCCATCCCCTATAATATACATGATAACATATGGATAAAACAGCCATAACGATATACACATCGCGGCGCGATTTACACATATTTAGGAGGGTAACACCCATGGGATTGACCACAAACGTAAACGAGAAGGCCGGGCTAATTTGGGCGATTGCAGAGAAGTTGACGGGGACATACAAGCCTCACGAATACGGCGAGGTTATTTTGCCGCTTACGGTTATACGCCGCTTCGATTGTATATTACTGGATACTAAGGATGCGGTGCTCGCGAAGTATGAAGAGGTCAAAACCATACCTTTGCGTGATGTGTTTTTGCGGAAGGCCGCCAACCAGCCGTTTTACAACACGAGCAAGTATACGCTTGAGCGATTGCTCGACGATCCCGACAACATCGAGGCGAATTTTCGCGCGTATTTGAACGGCTTTTCGGAGAATGTGGCCGACATTATTGAGAAATTCAAGTTTGATGCGCAGATCACCACGATGGCGAACAAGGGCATATTGTACATCGTCATCAAGGAATTCACATCGCCGCGCGCGAATTTGCACCCGGATTTGATTTCTAATATCGAAATGGGCTATATATTTGAGAATGTGATTCATCGTTTTTCGGAGGCGCACAATGCGGATGCAGGGCAACATTACACGCCGCGCGAGGTCATCAAGTTGATGGTGAATATTCTTTTTCATGATGATAATGACATGCTTTCAGGCACCGATATTGCAAAGACCATCTACGACCCGGCTTGCGGCACGGGCGGTATGCTTTCGGTGGCGGAGGAAAATTTGCACGAGCTGAACGCCGCGACAAAGCTGATGGCATTCGGGCAGGAGATCAACGACCAGACGTTTGCCATATGCAAGGCGGACATGCTCATAAAAGGTAATAATGCCGATTACATTAAGGATGGAAACACCCTTTCAAACGACCGATTCGAGGGGCAGACCTTCGATTACATCATATCAAACCCACCTTTTGGGCGCGAGTGGAAGAACGAGAAAGCGACCATCGAGAAGGAAGCGAAACGCGGCTTTGCAGGACGCTTCGGCGCGGGCTTGCCTGCCGTTGGCGATGGTCAATTGCTGTTTTTGCAAACGGCGATCTCCAAAATGAAGGACACCAAGGACGGCGGCAGTCGCATCGCGATCATACACAATGGTTCACCGCTTTTTACGGGCGATGCCGGGAGCGGCCCATCGAACATACGCAAGTATATACTTGAAAATGATCTGCTTGAAGCGATCATCGCGTTGCCGAATGACATCTTCTATAATACGGGCATAGCGACGTATATTTGGGTGCTCTCTAACAAGAAAAGTGCGCGGCGCAAGGGTAAAGTACAACTCATCAACGCAAACGGGATGTTCGAAAAGCGTAGAAAGTCGCTTGGGAGCAAGAGAAACGATATTCCCGAGACCGCCATTATTGAGATCACGCGGCTATACGGCGACTTTGCCGAGGGCGAATATGCGAAGATATTCAACAATGAGGACTTCGGGTACACAAAAATCGTGGTGGAACGCCCCTTGCGCGATGAAAACGGCGAGCCGATATTGAAGAAGAACAAGCCCCAACCCGACGCCGCATTGCGCGACACCGAAAATGTACCGCTCGGCGAGGACATCAAGGCGTATTTCGCACGCGAGGTGCTACCCTTCGCGCCCGATGCGTGGATTGACGAAGCGAAAAGCAAAGTCGGCTACGAAATCCCCTTCACAAGGCACTTTTACACCTACACCCCACCGCGCCCGAGCGCAGAGATTATGGCCGAGATCCTGGAAATCGAAAAGGAACTCGACGGCGCATTGAAGGAGATTTTCAGCTGATGCGAAAGATGAAAGATAGCGGCGTTGCATGGATCGGGGAAGTGCCGGAGGGGTGGGGGATCTGTCGTCTGAAAAATTATGCAAAAATATGCAATGGACAAGATTACAAAGCGGTATATTCCGAAACAGGGAAATACCCGGTGATGGGTAGTGGGGGCGCTTTTTCTCAAGCAACAGAATGCATGTATGATAAGGTAAGTGTTTTGCTTGGAAGAAAAGGCACAGTTGACAAGCCTTTATTTGTTGATTTTCCTTTTTGGACAGTTGATACCATGTACTATACAAGAATCAATATTCATGTGTCACCAAAGTTTTTTTACTATTTATGTACTACCATAGATTTTAATTTCTATCAGTATGGTTCAGCTGTTCCTTCTATGACACAGCGTGACTTAAACTCTGTGGAATTTGCATACCCCCCTCTTCCCACCCAACACCGCATCGCTGCCTACCTCGATGAAAAATGCGCCAAAATCGATGCAACCATCGAGCGGTGCAAACAGCAGATCGAGAAGATGAAGGAGTACCGCCAATCGCTCATCACTGAAGCCGTGACAAAAGGCCTCGATCCCACCGTACCCATGAAGGATAGCGGCATCGAGTGGATCGGGGAAGTGCCGGAGGGGTGGGAGGTAGGAAAGGCCAAGTATTATTTTTCCTATTCAAAGGGACTAACCATTACAAAGGATAATTTGCAGGAAAACGGGATACCCTGCATAAATTACGGTGAAATCCATTCTAAATATGGATTTGAAGTGATTCCTGAGAAACATGAGTTGAAATGTGTAGATGAGGACTATGTCAAAAACTACTCAAGCAGCATGTTAAAATATGGTGATTTTGTATTTGCAGATACATCAGAGGATATTGAGGGGGCAGGCAACTTTTCGCATTTGAATAGCAATAATCAGATATTTGCAGGATATCATACAGTTATTGCGAGAAAAAAACATGAAAACAATGTGCGATACCTTGCATA
>CAYJPI010000062.1:2824-9334 GCA_964372005.1 uncultured Oscillospiraceae bacterium
ATATTTGTTTTCTTCGACATCATATAGAACACAAATACGCGTAAAAGTAACCGGCATAAAGGTATATAGTGTTTCGCAAGGAATATTAAAAAACACAAACATTGTTATCCCTTCATTAGACGAACAAAAGACAATAGTACAGTACTTGGATAATAAATGCAGATATATCGATAGGGCTATAGATGATAAAGAAACCCTAATCAAAAAACTACAAGAATACAAGAAAAGCCTTATTTACGAGGCGGTAACGGGAAAGGTGGAAGCGTGATAGGATTTAAGTATTTGAGTGCAGGGGCGGAAGAGTTGCTGCAAAAAGTGATTGAAATTGAACCGCAGGTGTATCCTACGGAGCTAAACCAAAAGTATTTTGCACAAGAACTCAACGAACGCGGATATTGCAAGTTTTCACAGTAATTGGAGGGAGGGGGTACTTTGATTTTGCAAAGCGGCGGTTTTTCATACTTTGAAATGAAATCTCGCCACGAAAGCGAACAAGCAAATTTGCAGCACAAAATAAATATCTCCAACAACCCGGGAGCAAATATTAGTTTTGCAACAGACAACGCCACCGCCAACCAAACCATAACAAACAATGAATCTCAACTTGAGCTTGTTGAGCTGCTATTAAGCCACATGCGAGAGTTTGAAATGCAGAACAAGCAGGAGATTATAGAGGAGTTGGAAACGATAGCCAATTTGATAAAGCAAGGCAAAGCATCCTCCGCAAAAGGTTTGTGGAGTGCGGTGCAAAGCAGCTTATCAAAATTGCTCTCTATCGCAACAACGGCATCAAAACTCACCCAATTTTTCAACTAAGGAGAACCACCATGGATTACACCGAAAAGCGTTTCGAGCAGGATATAGAGACCGCACTACTCACACTCGGCGGCTACGAAAAGGGCGATCCCAAGGCGTTTGACCGTGCGCTTGCGCTCGATGTCGGGACATTTGTGGTCTTCTTGCAGAAGAGCCAACCCAAGGCATGGGAACGGTACGAGAAGATATACGGGGCGAGTAGCGAAAAGCAGGTGGTCGATCGCTTTAACCGCGAGGTGAAGCATGTTGGCTTGCTTCGGGTGCTACGCAAGGGGTTTACCGATCGCGGCATCACATTTAAGCCCGTGTTTTGGAAGCCGGAAACCTCCTTCAACCCCGAAACGCTCGCGAGATACGCAAGCAATGTACTGCATGTTACGCGCCAGTTACACTATTCGGTGAAGAATGAAAACAGCATCGACATGGTGCTTTTCTTAAACGGCATCCCCATCGTTTCCATGGAGCTAAAATGCCAGTTTACGGGGCAAAACACGGCCAATGCCATCGAGCAATATAGGTTTGACCGCGCGAGCAAGGATGCTATATTCGCGTTCAAGGAGCGCGTGCTCGTTCACTTCGCGGTGGATCTTTCAAATGTATTCATGACGACGCGTTTGGAAGGCGAAAAGACGTATTTTTTGCCCTTCAACCAAGGCAGTCACGGCTCGGGGCAGGTAGGCGGCAAGGGCAATCCCACCAATGAAAACGGCTACGCCACCGCCTATCTCTGGGAAGATGTGCTCACGAAGGATCGCTTGCTTGAGATTCTTCACAAATACTTGCACCTATCCGTTGAGCGTGACAAGAAGAACGGCGAGGTTCTCCAAGAGCGCATGATCTTTCCGCGATATCATCAATTGGATGTGGTGACGAAGCTCCTTCACGATGTGCGCGAAAACGGATCGGGTAGGCATTATCTTATACAGCACAGCGCAGGTTCGGGTAAGTCGAATTCCATCGCATGGCTCGCGCATAGGCTTTCGGGCTTGCACAACGCACAGGATGAAAAGGTGTTCGCCTCCGTCATCATCGTAACCGATCGGCGCGTGCTCGACAGCCAATTGCAAGACACGGTGTATCAATTTGACCATGTTGAGGGCGTGGTACAAAAGATAGACAAAAACGCGAAGCAGTTGAGCGAGGCCATCGAGGCGGGCACGGGCATTATCATCACCACTTTGCAGAAATTCCCCGTGATTTATAAAGAAGTGCAGTCCGTGAATAAGCGCTTTGCCGTGATTATCGATGAGGCGCACTCCTCCCAGTCCGGCGATGCGGCAAAGAAGCTCAAACGCGCCTTGGCCGACACGGAAAAGATACTCGAAGAAATGGCCGATATGGAGCATGAGGACGAAGAAGCTCGCAAGGATGCAGAAGAAAAATTGCTCGACGAGCTTGCAAGCCACGGCAAGCATGAAAACATGTCCTTCTTCGCGTTTACCGCAACCCCCAAAGATAAGACATTGCAGCTCTTCGGCACACGTACCGAAAGCGGACAATATCACCCGTATCATATCTATTCGATGCGCCAAGCCATCGAAGAAGGTTTCATCTTGGATGTACTCAAAAACTATATGACATACAAGATGTACTATAAAATCGCGAAGTCGATTGCGGAGAATCCCGAGCTTGATACGAGCGCAGGCGTGAAAGCAATCGTGAATTTCGAGTCGTTGCATCCGCATAATATATCGCAAAAAACCACCGTGATGCTTGAACATTTCATCGGCATTACATCAAAGAAAATGAACGGCAAAGCAAAGGCGATGATCGTTACGCCATCGCGCCTACATGCCGTGCGCTATTTGCATGAGTTCAAGCGGCAGATCGCGGCCAAGGGGTATAAAATGCTTGATGTGCTCGTCGCCTTTTCGGGCGAAGTGGAGGACAGCGGCGAAACATACACCGAAGAGAAGCTCAACAAAACCCAAAGCGGCGAAACCATCAGGGAAAAAGCCCTCCCGGAAGCCTTCCACGGCGATGAATTTGCGATGCTGATCGTGGCCGAAAAATACCAAACGGGCTTCGACGAGCCGCTTCTTCATACCATGTTCGTGGATAAGAAGTTGTCGGGAGTGAAGGCCGTGCAAACGTTATCGCGCCTCAATCGCACCGCGCGCGGCAAGAAGGACACGTTTATATTGGATTTCGTGAACACCGCTGAGGATATACAGGCCGCTTTCTCGCCTTATTATGAGGAAACCGCGCTCGAAGAGGAAACAAATCCTAATGTGGTGTACGATCTCAAAAACACGCTCGATGAATATCGCGTATACCAAACCACAGAAATAGACCGCTTTGCCGAGCTGTTTTTCAAGCGTGGTTATCAAACGTCAAGTGATCTTGGTAAATTGCAAGCGCAAATTCGCCCTGCACTCGATCGTTTTGATGCACTCGAAACGGAGCGCGGAGAGCTTTTCAAATCCACACTTGCGCGCTTCAATCGCATTTACGCTTTCATCACGCAGGTGTGCAGGCTCTTCGATAAAGAGATACACAAGTTCAGCGTATATGCAAAATTCCTCGCGATGCAACTACCCAAGAGCGGAGGCATAAAAGTCGACCTCGATGACAAGGTGCTCCTTGAATACTATCGCCTTGAGAAGGACTTCGAGGGGAGCATCGAGCTTGAAGCATCGGAAGAGGGTTTCAGTGCCATTACGGGCGAAGCCGGCCGCAAGGAGAAGAAGAAAGATCCGCTCGAGGACATCATAGACAAGATCAATGAGCGATTCGGGACGGCGTTCACCCAAATGGATAAAGTGCTCCTTCAAATTGAAAACGACTATGCCGATCAACATAAGTGGCACAATTACGCCCAAAACAACGACTACAAGACCTTCATGCTCCTTTTCGAGCAGGACTTCCCAGCCGTCGCCGCCGGTCGGTACGAGAAAAACGAAGAGTTCTTCGTACGCATGTTCAGCGAGCCTGAAATGATGAAAAGCGTGGTGCAGTCGCTCGGGTCGGTGCTGTATGAGAGGTTGAAGGGCGCGTAGGAAACCACAGTATGTTTCAAATAAACACAGGAGGTCAAAAAATGGACGCATTCAAGAGCGATATTTATTCCTATCTCGGAGGAAACTGCCACTATATTATCCCGCTTTACCAGCGTGCTTACAGCTGGAAGAAAGAGAATTGCATTAGGCTGTGGAATGACATCGTGAGGCTTCACAAGGAAAACAGGGAGGGGCACTTTGTTGGATCGATCGTGCGCATCGACGAAAGTGCGCCTGCAGGCACGACCATAGCCATGATTATTGACGGACAACAGCGCCTAACAACACTTACGATCCTATTGATTGCGTTGCGCGAATATGCAGTGAAGCACCCTGAGTGCGGCGTTAATCCCGATGAGATCAAAAATACGCTACTCATCAATCAATATAAATCAGGGGATTTGCAGTACAAGCTATTGCTGACGCAAACGGATCGAGAAGTGTTACTAAAAATGGTAGATGGCGCAAAAATTGCAGAGAACACAAAGTCAAAGGTGCTTGAAAACTATGATTTCTTTGCCACGCAAATTGCAAAAGAGCAAATATCGGCTTTTGATCTGTATGCCACAATTGGGAAGTTGCAAATCGTTGATATAAAGCTTGATCGAAGATATGATGATCCTCAAGCTATTTTTGAAAGCCTAAATTCAACGGGGATGGATCTAAAGGATTCCGATCTCATTCGCAATCATTTATTGATGGGGCTCGACTCCAACACGCAAGCGCAGGTGTATAAGAATAGTTGGCGTCCTACGGAAAAACTGTTTGACTATGATCATCGAAGCGAAATATTGGACAACTTCTTTCGAGATTATCTCACCATGAAACTCGCTCGTATTCCCAGAAAAGATGAGGTGTATAAGGAGTTTATCGACTATCACGTGAAGAGCAATATGTCTATATCGGAATTGTGCGACGATATTTATTCTTGTGCAAAGCATTATTCGGATATGTACTTTGCTCGTAGCCAATATGCGTCACTTGCATCGCTGTATAAGGACATGAAAGCCATCCGCATGGAGGTTGCATATCCATTTCTATTGATCGTGCATGATGATCATGAAAAAGGGATAGTAGGAAGAGATGAACTGGAACAAATCGTTTCGCTGTGTGTAAGCTATATACTAAGGCGTGCGATTTGTGAAATGCCCACCAACTCATTGAACAAAACCTTTGCCACAATGAAGGGGAATATACGCAAGGATGATTATTTGAACTCAATCAAAGCGGCATTCGTTTTACTTGAGTCCTACAAAGTGTTTCCGGATGATGAACGCTTTTCAACCATGTTTACTACAAGGGATATCTATCATTTAAGTCGTTGTGGATATATACTCACGCGTCTTGAAAACTGGAATAATAAGGCCGTTGTGTCACTCGATAATCTGACTATCGAGCATATTATGCCACAGAATCCCAACCTTTCCGAGTCGTGGGTTCAAGCGCTCGGCCCAAACCGAAAAGAAATACAAGCCAAATATCTTCATACGATAGGCAATTTAACGCTAACGGCTTACAATACGCAGATGAGCGACTCTTCGTTTGATAAGAAGCTCAATATGGACGGTGGCTTTAAGCAAAGCGCACTGAAGCTCAATGCATACGTGGTTACACAAGATACATGGAGCGAAACACAAATACAGAACCGCGCAAACATGCTCAGTGATATTGCACGCAAAGTGTGGCCATATCCGCTGATGACCGATGAAGAAATTGAGTCATATAAAAAGAAGGACATTGTGGACCCCGAATACACCATCGAAAACTATCAATGGACAGAGGAAAACAGGGTTCTTTTTGAGCGCTTGGATGCTCGCATTAAGAATTTAGGGGCATTTGTAAAGCGAGAGTGCAAGAAACTATACATAGCTTATAAGGCCGACACCAATTTCGTGGATATCGTTCTACAAAAGTCTCGGTTAAGATTGAGTGTAAATATGAAATTTGCTGATGTTGTAGACACCCGTGGTATATGCAAAGACGTTTCAAACCTCGGGCGATGGGGGAATGGCGAAGTAGAGGTATTTTTAGAGCACTTTGATGATATTGATGCCGTGATGGAAATAGTAGAGCAAGGCTTACGTGTGCAGGACATAGAGTGAGTGATACGCAGCAGGGGGAATGATGAAATTTCAGTGGCGGAAGTTGGTGTGCATTTGGTATAGGGTAGTGTATAAAAACTCGCCTATCTCCTAATTCTCCTATAGCTATTCCATCAAACCTGTGATACTGTGTGTTGCTACAAGGAGGTGGCAACATGGCAAAGCTGACTTTGCGGCAGATATATCACGGAGACAAGTACAACATCATGGGCGAAGTAATCAAAGATTTTATGGAGAATGGATCACCAGATGTGCAGGAGAATACGGGCCTGGAACTACTCATCGTGAAACATACCATTAAAGCAACTGAAAAGATGAGAAAAAATGGTGACTATCTTTCGGAGATGATGGTTGAAGAGTAGGCGCTGATGTTTTACGTAATTCATAAAGGAGCCGCGCTTACATCAATTATGTGACTACCGGTCTTAAGAACAGTTTTGGTCGAATTCGAACAAAACTGTTCTTGTGTTTGGATGTATTTTTTTCTTGTTGCAGATCGATAAAACAGGCAATAATACGGGGGATTTCTGTTTTATCATAATTATGATAAAACAGAAACACGTCCCAATTTAGGGGATTTTGATAGAAGAATT
>CAYJPI010000063.1:0-9151 GCA_964372005.1 uncultured Oscillospiraceae bacterium
CGCCACGGGTGAGGACGAAGGCGCGCATGTCGGCGCGGATGTTGGGGTGTATGGTGAACTTGTCATGGTCAACCATGGTGAATACGGTGTCAAGATGCATAAAACTGCGGTGCTTGGGTATGTCGAGCGCGATAACCTTCTTAAACTGAGTCTCGCCCGAAAACAATGCCTTGGCGAAGGATTCGATCGCGGACGGATGCGTGCGCTCGGATATGCCTACGGCGACGACTTCGCTACTCAATACGAGAATGTCTCCACCTTCAAGTGAGTAGCCTGCATTGCGCTCGTAATAATGCGGCACGTCGATAAAATGAGGATGATGCGCAAAGATATACTTTGCAAACAATGTCTCGCGGTTGCGCGTGTTCGTGTTCATGCGGTGCACGGTGACGCCGATTCCGACGGCGGCGAATGGATCACGCGTGAAATACAAATTAGGCATGGGATCGAGCACGAATGGATAATCATCGATAAGATAATCGGTAAGGTTCTTGCGTCCGTATCCTTCAACTTCGGTTTTCCTCACGCCCGTTATAGCCTTGAGTACCATGTTCTTGGTGGTAAGCGCCTTCAAATGCTCGGTCAAAATTGCGGTTCGCCTCGGCCCTTTGATGCCTGCCTCGAGTAAATACTCGTGTATGAATGAATCTCGTACGCTCTCATCGATGAGCGCTTCGGCAACAAGATCCGCAAGATAAACTACCTCCGCACCGGAATCGCGAAGGATCTGCGCGAGTGCATCATGCTCTTCGCATGCAATCTTCAAAAATGGGATGTCGTCGAACAACAACCGCCCAATGTACGCAGGCATAAGGTTCAACAACTCCTGTCCCGGCCGATGCAAAAGCACTCTCTTCAATTTTCCTACTTCGCTATATACTTGGATTTGCATAAGATCCCCCTTTCTTTACCCATATTATGAACAGCGACAGCCCCACATATGCATGCGCAAAAACATAAAACAAATTCCCACAAAACTTGTTCACAATATCGTATATGGAAAAGACATGCTAAAAAAAATCCCCTATATTTAGGCGAAAAAAGATTGGGTTGCATTGTGAATTGTGGCAAATGGTAATTTGTGACCATTAGAGAAGCTTAGGCCGTGTTTGAGCAGTGAAAAGGGGTGTTATGATGAAACCAAGGAGGTGTTTCACAATGAAACCTAAAAGAAAAATTGGGATTTTGGCCCTCTTAGCGGCTACTGCTGTAGCACTTGCGGCTTGCGCCCCAAGCATCAATGATACTTCGCGGTTGACCGTCGATCCTATGGCGGCAGAAACAGCGGCATCGGAACAGATGGACGATAACTCTACAACAAAGGAGAATGACAACATGGCACTAAAATCAATCTACCTCGCCGGCGGATGCTTCTGGGGCGTGGAGGAATACATGCATAGAATAGACGGTGTGCATGATTCGGTGTCCGGATATGCTAATGGAAGAACGGAAGATCCAAGCTATCAGGATGTGCTATACGCTAACACAGGGCATGCCGAAACTGTGAAAGTAACCTACGACCCTGAAGTGGTAACGCTTGAAACATTGCTTGAAAAATTCTTCAAGGTGGTAGACCCCACAAGCATAAACAAACAGGGCAATGACGTAGGCTCGCAGTATCGTTCGGGCATATACTATGTTGATGAGGAAGACCTCCCCACAATCGAGGCTGAAATAGAAAGGCTGCAATCGATGTACACAAGCCCGATAGTAGTTGAAGTGAAACCCCTCGACGGTTTCTATGATGCGGAAGACTATCACCAGGATTACCTGAAGAAAAATCCGAATGGCTATTGCCATATCGATTTGAGCATCGCGGATGAAGACGAAGAAGTCACTGTAGAGGATGCATCGGCATATCCCGTGCCGAGCGAAGATGAACTCAAAGAGCGGCTATCACCACTTCAATACGATGTAACGCAAAACAGCGCGACAGAGCGCGCTTTCAATAATGAATATTATGATAACAAGGAAAAAGGAATCTATGTGGATATCGTTACGGGCGAACCGCTTTTCTCATCGCTCGATAAATACGATTCGGGGACGGGCTGGCCGAGCTTTACAAGACCCATCGCCGAAGAGGTTGTAACCGAACATTCGGACTTCCTTTTGGGATTTGGCCGAACAGAGGTGAAAAGCCGTGCGGGCGACTCGCATCTTGGGCATGTATTCGATGATGGCCCGGATGACGCAGGCGGCCTTAGGTACTGCATCAACAGCGCATCACTAAAATTTATTCCGTATGAGAACATGGAAGAGGAAGGCTATGCGGACTTGATGGAGCTGTTCATGTAAGGTTGGAGCGACCTTCTTTATATCCCGAATGCGCGAGCGCGTATGGTGGCGCAGTTCGCCGCAAGATCGGGGATTGGAAGCTCCTTCAAATGTACAACAAAGGGTTTTGATTGCCCTGCGGTGAGCACCGCGTTTTTGGTGAAGTACCATGCGCCGAGGAAATTATCCGCATCATCGTAGAAACCTACCTGGATCATGTTCAAGTCGCAAGTTGTGGCGGTGGGATTCATAAGCTCACCCGAAAGCGTGGCGAAGGTATGATAGTTTTCGATAAGCATGGTATCCTTCACCGTAAGTGTAAAGGCTCTTCTATCGGTGGTGGTGGACAGTACGTCGACCTCCAAGGTTACTGCGGTACCCGAAAGTAACTCAGCTGTCGGAAGAAAAAGTGTGCAATATGCACTCTGGTTTGGGGCTAAAACATCGTACTCTCCCATCACGGGTGTGAATGTTTCTTCGTAGCTTTCACCGCCGACGGTGAAGGAGAATGTGGCTTCCGTCAATACGATGTTCTCGCTTGCGGTATTCGTCACCTCGACGGCACCGTAAAGCATACCGTCAAATGCATATGTCACAGGAGTGCCAAGCGAAAGCGTGCCCGAGCGAGTTTGTGCGGGCGCGTTTTCACGCTCGGTTTCATCATCATTTGCGATAGTCTCCGGCGCTTGCGCCAAAGGTGTGGCTTCGGAGGACGCGCCGAAATCAAGCTCCATCGGCGGCGTGCTTTCAAGCTCATCATCGTTTGAACAGCCGAAGGTGAAAAGCATGCACAATATACATATGATGCTAAACAGTCGTTTCATCGTACTCCCTCCCATATACTAACTACTTAAAGCGTTTGTGCAGGTTTGTTCGAGCGCATCTCACTTATAAATATTGCCACACTGATGAAAACCACTCCCACGATGAACCTTAAAGTGAGTGCCTCGCCGAGGAATAATATCCCGAACAATACTCCAAATGGAGCTTCCGTGCTCATCAAAAGGGATGCATGCGCGGGCGGTGCATACTTCAAACCGATATTTTGTAGCGTAAGCGCAAGCAAAGTGCATGCTATACCCAAGTAAGCTATCGAAAATTGTGCCTCACTTGTTGCGAGTGCATCCGTGGGGAAAGGCTCGAAAATGAAACCGACTATGAACGCAAACATTGCCGCAAAGATAAACTGCATCGCCGTTAAGAGCATCACATTTTCGCCCTGGTCGGAGAAGATGCTTACCGCTACGATATGCGCAGCATAGAGCACACCGCAAAGCAAGGTGAGCATATCACCCATATTAACCGATAGGTCGGACGACAAAGCTACCACACCGACACCGACTATAAACAACGCCGCTGCGATTATATGAAACTTTGTCGGCTTTCTCTTATATACCAGCCAATATAGGAAAGGAACTATGATAACGTATATGGCTGTTAAAAAAGCATTCTTGCCTGATGTGGTGAGCGCGAGCCCATATGTCTGCACGCTGTATGCACAATAAAGAAGAAAACCGCAACATAATCCGCGAAGAATCGTTTTGCGTGTTATGCCCTTAAATTGCCGTATCAAAATTAATGCAAGAAGTATACCCGCAATTGTAAAACGGAAGGCAAGCAAGAAGTTAACGGGCATGGAATCGAGTGAGTTTTTCATTACCGTGAAGCCACTGCCCCATAGTGCGCCACATAGAAGAAGCGCAATATCGCAGAATAACACACGGTGCTTGGTTATAAATTTCATGGGTGCTTAAGTTGTCCTTTCACTGCCGCATCCTTGCGGCTTCCGGATACATTATATCCGCTTTAGTACTTATTGTCAAAGATGCATGTTTACACTATCTAAAAGCATGAATAATATGTAACATTAGCGTATCTTATGTAAAAGCATTGGTTACTTTACTTGCATTTGTAGGATAAACGTTGTACAATAGATTGACTATATCATAAGCGAGCCGGAATTTTTGCTGGATATTTTGGCGGAACAACAGCCGAAAATAAAGGAAAATACTACCGGTTTAGGAGGAAAAAAGTGGCACTGTCCTTGCAGGTGAAGAAATTCATAAATTCAGAACATATGGGTAACTATGTGGAAATTCTGCTACCCGGCTATCCGACAAAGGATGGAGAGCCGACGCCCGAAGCGGCAAAGATGCACTATGTGGAAGCAGGTAGCGGCGAACCGCTTATCTTGGTACATACGGTTGGCCAGAGTCTCTATACTTGGAGAAATGTTTTCGAAGAATTATCGAGGCACTATCGCGTTATAGCGGTGGATCTTTTGGGGCATGGATTTTCATCGCGACCTATAGAATTTGATTATACCATAGGCGAACAGTCCATGGCACTTTCGTTGTTTATGGAGGCGCTCGGCATCAAATCGGCTCACATGGTGGGATTCTCGATGGGCGGATTGTATGTGCTTGACCTTTGCGCGCGTTATCCCGAAAAGGTAGGGCGCGTAATAGTGATTTCTCCCGGAGGGATCACGCAGGAGATGCCACTTGCTGTTCGCATGATCGATAGTTCTCTGTTCGGCTCGATAGCATCCAAGCTGTATTCGATGAAAACGGTAAGGAAGGTTCTTGAAGAGACGGTATTTGACCTAACGACGATAACGAGCGAAGTTGTAGAGCAGTACTATCATACGGCTTCCAGCCCGGCATCACGAAAGGCGATACAGCTTTCGCTACATAACTTCGATGAAAGAGAAGTTGAATCGCGCTTGAGGGAGATTGAAAATCATGTACTCATCCTTTGGGGTGCGGAGGATAAATGGCATGCTCCGTCGATGAGTGAACTCTACCATGCGGCACTTGTAAATGCGAATTTCGGAATTATAAGGAATGCGGGACATTTGGTGCATGAGGAAAAAGCCCCTCGCTTTATGGACGCTATTCGCGAGTATATTCCCGTGTTCATTGAGGAATGATTTCATAAAGATTATTTCGAAAAGGAGCACCCAAAATGCTAAATAATATTCTTACTTACCTCGGAACGGATGGTTTGCAGCTCCTTTGGAAGGTGCTTGGGATTGCTGCCATCTTGTTAATCGCAAAGATTATCGAGAAGATAAGCCATTCAATTATCGGCCGATTGTATGAAAAACGTGCACAAAAGGCAGCGGATGACAAGAAAAAGAGGATGGTTACCGCCGCGAGCGTCACCCAAAGCGTTGCAAAATATGTGATTTGGTTCTTTGCACTCATGGCGATAATAGGGGAGCTTGGGCTTACGAGCACCATGAATTCCATGCTGGCAACGGCAGGCATCGGCGGCGTTGCACTCGGCATCGGCGCGCAAAGCTTTATCAAAGATGTTGTAGCAGGGATATTCTTCCTCTTTGATGATCAAATGGCGGTTGGAGACTATGTCAAGATAGATGATGTGTCGGGCACGGTAGAGGAAATTGCGTTGCGCAACACCATGGTGCGTGGTTTTCGCGGTGAAATGAACATCATCCCCAATGGCCTTATAAATGTGATGGTAAATTATTCGCGCGCTGATTACTTGGCGCTTGTGGATATACAAATTGCCTACGAATCCGATGCTGCAAGAGCAAAGCTTCTTATGCAGGAGGAGGCGAGCGCATACGCGAGTGGCGAGGAACACACCATAGAGCCTCCGGAGGTGCTCGGAGTTATGAGCCTAGATGCGAGCGGCATAACATTGCGCATGGTTATGAAGGTTAAACCCCTTACGCATTGGGCAACCGAACGTGCCTTGCTTGAGCGCATAAAAGTGCGCTTTGCAAGGGAAGGCATAGAGATTCCTTATCCTCACATTACGGTATTGAACAGAGAGGAAACGGCATGATCGAGCAATTCGAAATGGGCGACCGTGTGCAAATGAGAAAGCCACATGCTTGCGGCACGAATGAATGGACCATAATTAGGACCGGCGCCGATGTGAAGATCAAGTGCGTATCGTGCAACCGCATTGTAATGCTCGATAGGGCGGAATTCGTTAAGCGAGGAAAGAAAAACTTCGGCAAAAGCGAACAGGCTTGAATGTATAAACGGCTCAAACAAACCCGATGGGCAAACTTAGGGGAGAATAGCTATGGAACTTCAACCGCTTAGTCTGCGAACGCATGGCCGTCAGATGGAATATCGATTGCATGCAACGCTCAATTGGGCGGTGCTTCTTTTGCAGATTACCATCGGGATGGTACTGCTGTTTCTATTGTTTCTACAGCCCGTCCGCGTAACGGGGGCATCGATGCAACCCACACTCGGTGAAGCGCAAGTGCTACTTATTGATAGGATGAGCATGCATATCGTAACGCCCTCTCGCGGTGATATGGTGATTTTTTCGCACAGCGCGTCGGGGGCTGAACTTATAAAGAGGATAATAGCGTATGGCGGCGAAACGGTTGAAATTGTGGACAGCACAGTGTATATTGACGGATATCGCCTTGATGAAAGCAGTTATCTTGCTGAAATAGGAAACTACGAAGACATGTCGCCGATGCGCGTCCCCGAAGGGACGGTGTTTGCACTCGGAGACAATCGTGCAATGAGCACCGATAGCAGAGACCCTTCGGTGGGTTGCATAAGTTTGTCGGATATCGATGGGGTTGTTCGCTTTAGGGTGGCGCCTTTTTCGAAAATAAATATGTTTCTTTAATATATATGCCACAGTTTTTTTACACTTTTTCCCGTTACTTACATTGCAATAGTGTAGTGAAGTATGTATAATGGGTTAGGTCGGGCATTTTGCCCAGTTGAAAAAGAAGCACGGTTTGAAAAAACAAACGTAGCTCGAATGGAAGAAGGAGAACTACCGATGATGAGGAAGAAATGGCCTGTATTGATACTTGCACTGCTGATGATGCTTGCATCCTTGAGCGGCTGCACGGCCGATCCGAACGAGATTATAGCCAAGGTTGGAGAAACACCGATATACCGCTGGAACTTTGAAGTGAGATTGCAAAGCCAGCTCGCTTTGTATGAACAGTATTATGGTACCGATTTATCGTTGCCTTCGCAGGCGGAAGATCTTGCCGACTTGAAGGAGTCCGTGCTTGAATCATTGATAGAGGTAGCGGCGATGAAGGATGGCGCGAGGGAACTCGGGCTGGATCAGCTGACTCCCGAGCAGGAAGCAGAAGTGGATGCAAGCTATAACGCCTACTATGAGAGCACAATGCAATCATTCCTCGATGAGCATGGAACCGATGAAGCAGGCGTTAAAAAGGCTGAGGAAGCATATGCACAGTTCCTAAGCGATAATGGGCTTAATGTTGAGCGCGTTATGGCTACACTTCGTGATGATTACATCGCATCCTTGTACTTAAATGAGATTTCGGATGCACCCGAGGTTACCGATGAGCAGGTGAAGGAAGAATACGACCGCTTGCTTGCGGACCAAAAGGAAAGGGGCGATGAGAACCCCGCATCACTTTCCGAAGCTCCCCCGTATTTGTTTGTGTACGCTCCCGTAGAATACAAGATGGTTGCGCGCATAGCCTTACACTTTACCGACCAAAAGCGTGCGGAGATAAGCACATATGAGCAGAACCTTATAGGTGCACTTTCCGCGTACCAGTCTGCTACCATGCAATTCGGAGCCGAGTCGAGCGAAGCTAAAAAAGCGAATGATGTATTCGCCGATGCGAGCATCTTGTATGACAGCACATTGAATGAAGCAACCGAAACATTGACAAAAGAGTTCAATGAAACGGTAAAATCGCCCCTCGATGCAGGCACAAACTTCGATACATTGCTCAGCCAAGTGACGGAGGATTCCAACCCCATTCCTTACTACATAAGTGAGCAAAGCTCTCATGTATCGCCGCAGATGCGCGACGCGGCCATGGCATTATCGCAAGAAGGCGAAGTAAATAGCGGCCCGCTTACCATAACGGAAGGCTTAGCGGCAATTATGCTCGTTGAAACTATCCCTGCGGGAGAGCGTGCGTTCGAGGAAGTTGAATCCGAGATACGTGACTACTTGACAACCACGCAAAATGCATCCGCATCGTTCCAGGCGAGCTCAAAAATCGCCGATGAAGCATATGAAGCGGGTAAAGTTACTATCTACGATGATATGCAGTAACAAAAACGGAGGAGAATTTTGATGAAGAAAATAGCACTTTTGGCTCTTGCGTTCGCCATGCTTTTGAGCGTGGTGGGATGTAGCCTGGTGAGCGTAGATGAAGAAAAGGACATGGCTCAAATCGTTGCAACCGTCGGTGATAAAGACATCACTAAGGATGAGTACATGGAGATGTTTGACAGCTTGCTTCTTATGTATCAGATGTATGGGATGAACCCCACGGTATCGGAAGAAGAGCTTGCAATGTTCCAAGAAACGGTGCTTGATGCCATTATCATGGATGCGGTACTCGACTATCAAGCCGAGCTTCAGGGGCTATCCACACTCACCTCTGAAGAACAAGCGGAAGTTGCGCAGATGGTCGTTGACGAAAGAGCTTTCCTTGAGCAGAGCATACAGGCTCAGCTTGATATGGAACTTTCAATGAATCCCGAACTCGATGCAGAAGCTAGAAAACAGAGCCTGTTTTTGGAACTTACATCGTCGTACTATGCAGAGGAGATCTCCGAAGAAAACTTCGATGCAAGATTGACCGAGCTTTTCACCGAGAATAAAATACGCACCAAGGTGCAGGAAACATTCAACGAGCAGGTTACAGTATCCGATGAAGAGGGCCGAGCTTATTATGATGCGGCACTCGCCGAACAAACCACATTGTACACCGAGAATGCCGGCTTCTACAAATATGATGCCGAGTACTACGAGCGCTATAATGACGGAGACCCCGTGCTGTATGTGCCCGAAGGCTATCGCCGTGTGAAGCATATCCTGCTTTTGCCTCAAGATGAAGTGAGCGTTGAGTATACAGATGCTGAGC
>CAYJPI010000064.1:0-2491 GCA_964372005.1 uncultured Oscillospiraceae bacterium
CCCCCGTAAGCACAAAAAGAAAAACGTATTGCCGAAGGCAGTATCTTTTTCAGCCTTCCATCTTCACCGACCATAAGCACAAGTTTTGTTGACAAAATAGATTCGGGCAACAAAAACCCAGACATTGTCTGGGTTTTTTGGCACTCCGATGGCATCACAAGTATTCTCTTTAAAATTCGATATACACGGGATTTGTAAAAGCAAATCCGCTTTTATACCCACCGCTTGATACCGTAACTGCGCCGACATCGGCAATGACCTCTGCGCGGTAAAAAGTACCCGCCTCGATTGGGATGTACCTGTCAGTTTCCCAGAGCGTTTTTTCTTCACCGATGGGGTAATATGAAAATACCTTCTCGCATTTGCTCTCGCCCTTCGCAATTTTATATAGCACAACTTCCTTAATCGTGCCAAGCGGATCAAATACTAATAACCTAAGATTCGCTATGTCGCCAACTTGCCCCGTAACCACGCCGCCCATATTTACATCATTAACTCGGAACCTGATCTCCGGGCCATTTGAACCGAAAAAGGAACCGCTACCCAGCATAGTATGCACATTCTCTTCCGAAAGCGTGTCCATATACCCCTTGATAAATACACTCCCTTGCCCCTCTGCACTATGATAATCTGACACCGCGTTTCCTACATACCGCTGTTTTCCTGTGGCGTTCAATTGATCCCATAGTTCAAAGGCGCGGCGGTTTTGATAGTCGAGTGCATGGTGGTGTAAGCCATTCCATACCTCCAAGCCGACGATGTTGTTAAGGCTCGGCAAAACACTGTCCCCAAACTCAAATCTCGGTGCTTCGTACGGATGCGCCATAAACACCTTTGCCCCCTCTGCACCCATTTCATCTACAGCAGCCTGCCATTGCATAACTTGATCACGTCCTGTTATGCATGTTGCATCCATCGGATGTTTGTTCCCATAAGCAAGTGCATGTCCGTATTCGGATGTAAACTCCCAGCCAGCAATATGTAGAAAACCTTCGGCACTTTTCATATATGTATCTATCTCATCTGCGTAGCCGATATAATTATGGTCGGTGCTGTATAAAAAGCTATGTCCCTTTTGTCGCATGGACATTCTATTTTCCTCCAACGTGCTCGTGCCGTCGCTATTAACTGAATGCGAATGCGTATCGCCCGAATAGTGGCCCGCACCATCCATGAAGAAATTTGCTTTCCATAGGCTCTCCATCTTCCGCCCCTCTATCCAGCCGTAAAATTGATGACACCCACCCTCGGTAAAGGTATAGCTTAAACGTACGGTCATACTTTCGCCCCCGGGTAAATTCGAGATGGAGAAAAGCTTCTTTCCAAAGGGTTTCGCACACAACGGAGATTGTAAGCAAAATACTGCGGATGCTACAGTGTTTGCAATGTTCTTAATCGTTAGATCGAAGTGTAGCTGCTCCCCTATACGCGTCGCTTCATCCGTGTGCAGCTGAATTTCAAATGTTCGGTCAAGATTGTAATTGAATATGTGCATGTTCTTTGGGCTCCTTATAAGCATCCTCTGTCAACCTCATGCGAGGTATGGCAGCGAGTAATGTTTTTGTATAGGCATCCTTTGCATTTTCAAATATGTCCTCACGCGAACCACTCTCAACAATTTTACCATGTTGCATCACCGAGATACGATCGGATATATGGCGCACGACGGACAGATTGTGGGAAATGAATAAAATCGAGATGCCATGCTTCTCTTTTAAATCCATGAGCAAATTCAAAATCTGCGCCTGCACGGAAACATCCAGCGCAGAAGTTGGCTCATCAGCAACAATGAGTTTAGGATGTAGTGCCATTGCTCTTGCTACCGCTATTCTCTGCTTTTGGCCGCCGGAGAGTTGGTGTGGGTATTTTCTTGCGTAGTCCGCAGGCAAGTCCACCATTTCAAGAAGTTCGCATACCTTATCCGCATGCATATCCTTTGGTAGTGCATGGTTGATCATAAGTGGCTCCAGCAAAATTTGTCCAATGCGCATGTTTGGCGGAAGGGAGTTATGCGGGTCTTGAAACACCATTTGAATGTTCGCAACGTCTTCTCTCCCCCTTTGCGTGACAAGGCTTTTGCCATTGAATAAAATATCACCACCGGCCACCTTGTTTAGTCCCATTATGGATCTTCCTATTGTGCTTTTTCCGGAACCGGACTCTCCCACAAGTCCATGAATCTCATTTTCATGTATGGTTAGATTGATGTTGTTTGCGGCAACAATCTCACTTCCTTTGTTCCTACTAAGCAAATTCGCTTTCGGCGCAAAGCGCACGGTTAACTGTTTTATCTCAAGCAATACCCCACTCATGCGGCATCCTCATTGCTTTTAGCTGTGTTTTGTTCATTTTGAAAGTCGCTCTTGGTCATCAATTTTGTCCCGGGCTTCGTATCCAATGTCGGGATGGAGGCAATCAACATCTTCGTGTAATCATGCTGTGGGTTCGTGAAAATCTGTTTCACACTACCGCATTCCACAATTTCTCCCTT
>CAYJPI010000064.1:2501-9080 GCA_964372005.1 uncultured Oscillospiraceae bacterium
ACGCCAAAATCATGCGTAATGAGCAAGATTCCCATGTGCCTTTGCGTTTGAATTCCTTTGAGCAGTGAGAGTATCTGTGCTTGCACCGTCACATCGAGCGCCGTCGTCGGCTCGTCCGCAATCAAGCAGCTACAGTTGCAAGCGATAGCCATAGCGATGACGATACGCTGGAGCTGGCCACCGGAAAACTGGTGAGGATAATGGTGGTAGCGATTTTCGGGGTCCGGTAAACCCACATCAAATAGCAATTCCACAACTCGTTTTTTTGCATCTTCTCGAGATATTTTCTCATGCGTTAAAATAACCTCCTCCACCTGTTTACCTATCTGGATTACCGGGTTTAACACGGTGAGGGGCTCTTGAAAAATCAAGCTTAAATCCTTGCCTCTAATCTTATCGTATTGCTTATCGTTTAGAATATTGAGCATATGCGTTTCACCGCTTTGGGTTGTAAATGTAATCTCTCCTTCAATCATGGGGTTCAGGTGGCTGTTCCATGCCTGCAAAAGTCCCATGATCGCAAAAGAGGTCATACTTTTTCCACTTCCCGACTCTCCCACAAGAGCAAGCGTTTTACCTTCTTTCACTTGAAATGTAACATCCCTCACCGGCAAAACCGGTGGCTTCCCCCCTCTTTGGGGCAAGGCCACTTTTAAGTTTTTGACATCTAATATGACTGACATAAATTTCTCCTATTCATTCGTAACACGAATGTCGAAATGTTCTCTAAGGTATTCTCCAATTTGCTGTAAGCAGTAGGAAATTACTACAATCGCCGCTGCAGCGAACAAGGATATCCACGGTGCGATTGTTAATAGGTTTCTGCCTGTACCCACAATCTGCCCAAGCGTAGCCGTCGGTTGCTGCACACCGATACCGATGAATGACAGCGAGGACTCAATAAGCAGTACGGACGGAAAATTCAACGTGAGTAGCACAATCAGCGATGTGGAAAGCCCCGGAAGGATATACTTGGTCAAAATCCTGAGTGTTGAGGCATTGTAGCATTTTGCCGCTTCCACATACTGTTTTTTCTTCAGGCTCAAAACCTGGCCGCGGATCATCTTTGCATAGGTCTCCCACCGAGCCATACCGATAAAGATCATCAACGTAGGTATGCCACGCCCAAAGATTACAACGCCGATAAGAACGATTAGCGTATACGGCACGGACTGTTGAAAATTGATTAGCAGCTGTACAAGCCTGTCCCACGCACCTCCGAAATATCCGGCACTTAATCCAAGAACAGTACCGAAAAAGCTGCCGGCCAGCATGCCAAACGCCGCCATGCCGAAGCTAATGCGCGTACCATAAAGAATGCGTGCGAACAAATCGCGCCCCAATTCATCCGTACCGAGTATATGCTCGGGTGTGCCACCTTCCATGAACATGGGTGGCGTGTTTTTTGCGAGCAAGTCCGTTTTTTCGGGGTCATATGGCGTTAAGAAACCGGCAAAAAGTGAGGCTAATAGAAACAAAAGGAGGAATATACTGCAGCATTTCACAAGTGCTGTACTGTTCATCCACAGTTTTTTCATTCGTCCGCACCTCCCGCCTGCACCCTTGGATCAACCGCCATATACACAATGTCGAGTGCATAGTTAACCGTGATGACCAGCAAAGCCATCATCACAACCGAAAATTGAAGTAGCGGAAAGTCGCGATTCAAAACGGCATCCACCAGTATCGTTCCCATGCCCGGCCAGGTGAAAATCTGCTCCATAATAAGTGAACCCATCAGGATGTCGGTGATCACCATGCTAATCTGCGTGAGCACGGGAATCCATGTGTTTCGTAGTGCATGCGATACAACCGCGCGCCATTTTCCCACGCCCTTTGCAACAGCTGTGCGCACATACTCCTGCGAAACGGTATCAAGGATGCCACTTCGCACATAGCGTGCAATTCTAACGAGTGGACTTATGGAAAGGCAAACCACAGGGATGATGTAATGTTCAAATCCATCGCCTGCTTGGCTGGGCAGTAGTTGAAGGCCGTACGAGAAAATTAATATCAACAAAATGGCGGTGATAAATCCCGGTATCGCGTACAGTATAGAGAGCAACTGTTCGAAAATCTTCGTGAGAACATTGTCCTTATAAATGGCCATCACCACACCGAGGAATATACCGAGTGTAACACTTAGAAGAAATGCGTAGCCACCAAGCGTGAGCGTCTCGCCGATATAGGTGAAGAATATCTCCGTAACCGGTCTGTTTTGTATGATGCTGGACCCAAAATCGCCTTGTAGCACATTACCCATGTATTTTACAAACTGCACCACAAGCGACTCATTCAGTCCATATTCGACTTCAAGCAGCGCGAGCTGCTCGGGCGTAAGTCCGTCGGGGAACATTACCTCGAACGGATTGCCCGTCAGTCGCGCTGCTACAAATACGAATACCAGCACACAGAACAAAGTGAGAATGGCGGTCGCGGTTCGCTTTGTCATGTATTTGAGCATGGATTCTCCTCTACGCTGCCGCGCTGATTTGTCCCGCACGCAGGCCGATGGTATAGGCTCTGGTGTTGTTCGGGATCTCATAGTCATATGCAGTGTTTACGGCAAATGACTCGTAGGGACGATAGAGATAGATGAACTGAGCGGTTTCGTTGTAGTAGGTAACCATGTTTTTAATTGCCGCTGCGCGCTCATCGATATCCATGCTATAGCGTGCCGTTTCAAAGTTTGCAATATACTCGTCCGATGCGATGAACGCGCCCACCGAGCCTGCCTCGCCCTCCGGTGCCCAATGGCGTTCGTACACGCCCATCGGATCCATGTAGTATAGGGGGTTAGACCAGGCGCGCAATGCTTCTCCGCCGATGCTGGACCAGCTCTCCACCTCGGTTAATGTAGCGTTCACGCCAAGTTCCTTCCACATATCGATGATCGCAAGTGCCGCCAAGTTCGCATTTGTATAGTAGTCTGCAACCATTTGGATGTTAATCTCTTCGCCGTTGTAATCCGATTGCGCCATATATTCCTTGGCAAGCGCAAGGTCATAGCGCACGCCATTATCTTCGGCCACAAACAGCGGTTCACCGTACTCGGAGTATTGGTAGCTTGTCGCCACCTGTGCCTTGCCGCCCCAAATCGCATCGGAAAGCATCTGTCTGTCGATAGCGAGATTGAGCGCCTTGCGCAAATTAGCATCATCTACAGCGGGGTTGGAGCTGTCAAATCTCAATATGTGGTACATGAGAAGAGGTTCACCCAACAAGCGTACATTGTCGCTTCCTTCCAGCATTACCTCCTGCTCGGGCGGAATGTTTGTGGCGAAATCCACCTCACCGTTTTGCACGGCAGTAACGCGTGAGATGATTTCGGGAATGCAAATGTATTTCACCTTTGCAAACGGAGCCTTCTCGCCCCAGTAATCATCGAAGCGCTCGATCTCAAGTGTCTGGCCGGGATCAAAGGATACCACCTTGTATGGACCTGTTGTGATGGGCATAAGTGCCGCCGCCTGCAATCCTACAGACTCCACATAGGCCTTGCAGCTGATGCCGCTGTTTGGGTCGGACATGAGATGCTCAAAGAGCGGCTCGGGTTTCATGGTGTGTGCATGCACCGTCAATTCATCAATAACTTCAAAATTTACAAAGTTCGAGAACAAGTAGCTCTTGGCTGTGGAATACTTCGGATCCTCAAGCTCGATAACGCGATTCATGGAATAAGCCACATCCTCCGCGGTGAAAGCACTTCCATCATGGAATTTCACGTCGGGACGAAGCTTAATCTCCCACACTAGATCTTCGATAGGCTCCCAGCTTAGTGCAAGGCCGGGGAGGAACTGTACATCTTCTGCGCTTGTGTCACGCATGATTAGCGTATCATAGATATTGTAGTAAATCTGATTGCCTGCATTGGATACACTCGCGTTCGGATCAAGCGTCGATTCCGTAGCCTGTACACCGATCACAAATTCATCCATGATATCGGCTGTATCCCCTTGCTCATCACTTGTGGGAGCCTGTGTCGCAGGTGCACCGGCACCTGCATCATTTGCAGGCGTACCGCATGCGGACAAAAGTAGGGTTGCCGCGAGCAGTAAAAGTATAAACTTCTTTTTCATCGTTTTTTCTCCTTTTAATTCCTGTTATAATTTTTATAGAATATTATGCAATACAGCATATACATCTTCTTTTGTAAGTGCGACGGGGTTATTGTCAATGCGCCCTTTTGTAAATGCATTGTTTGTAATTTCCTGCAATTCACTCTCCTGTACGCCCCAATCACGCAATCCGGCTTTTATATTTGCCCTTTGTAGAATGCTGCTAATTCTCTCTTGCAGTTCACCAACCGTGTTTACGCCAAATGCACTAAGCAATGCATCGCTGTGCTCCATATAATCACAATTTACCGCAATCATAGGCGCAATGAGCATACTCACCGCAACACCATGGGGGATGTTATAGTACATCGTGAGAGGATAGGAGATAGAGTGGCATGCTGTAGTGTGGGTATTGGAAAATGCCAAACCCGCAATCATACTGCCTGTTGCCATCGCATCCTGTGCTTTTTCGGCTTCCTCTTGTTCGATAAGTGCATCCACATGGGCAAGTATGGTTTGGATGGCGCTTAGCGCCAACGCCTTTGTTACAGGGTTTCGATCCTTTGCCCAATAGCTTTCTGTGGCATGTGCCACCGCATCTAAAGCTGAAGATACGGCAAGTGCCAATGGCATTGTTTTGGTGAATGTGGCATCCACAACAGCGGCGGCGGCGTAGTTATCCTCCCTATCCACGGAGAGTTTTTTGCCCTTTTCCACATCCCAAATGGTCGCCCAGCAAGTTACCTCGCTACCTGTGCCTGCCGTGGTAGGCACACCGATCCACCTGCAAGTAGGCGCTTCAATGGTTTTGTCATGAAGCATTGTTCGCACATCCTCCACGGTTTCAAGGGTCATTTCCCGCATACATGTAAGAATCTTCGCCGCATCAAGTACACTCCCCCCACCGATTGCAAGCACAAGGTCATAGCTCACTGTGCGCATTTGACAATAGAGGTCGTAGAGGTTTTCAACGGTGGGGTTTGCTTTATCAAACACAACCGTTTTAATGGCGTAGTCTACGCTGCCAAGATAAGTTTTCACCGCATCAAGCTCCAACACACTCTCGTTCCACACCAACAAGACAGCACTTTTCGGTATGCCCACTGCCTCTTCAATAATGGTGTGAATGCTACTAAAGCAACCTGCACCTAGATAAGTGCGCACGGGGTTATAAAATCGATACATCTAGCTCGGGCCTCCGTTAACCGTTAAGTTCCGCCAACACAGCAGGAAGCTCGGTCATATCCCGTATGATGAAATCTGCGCCCACTGCCTCGTACTTCTTGCGTGCGGCGGCCATTGCGCTTTCGACTGCATCGGGGGAGAGTGCATCGTACTCAGCTTTGCTAAGACCCATCACATTGGATCCCACTAAGAGCCCAACCGTGTGTGCTCCGGCGTTTTTGCCCTCCAAGATGTCCATCTGCGTGTCGCCCACCTTTACCACCGCATCTACAGCATGTACATTTAATTCTTGCATGCACTGAAACAGCATAAAGGGTGCGGGACGGGATGCGCCACCTGCTAAATCAGGAGTGAGCACAGCCTCAGGTGCGATACCCAGTTCAGCGGCTTTAACCACCACACGTTTCATCATCTCACTTGTGTAACCGGTGGTAGAGCCGATTTTTATTCCCTGCTCCTTCAACTTCACAAGAGTATCCGTTACACCATCTATCGGCTCTGTGTAATCAAGCACCACTTGGTATAAATCTGCTTCAAAGCACTCGTACAATTCATCAACATCGTTCTCATTCCAATCTCTTTGAAAACGCTCGTGCCAAGCTTTACCTACGCGCTCCATGTTGAGTAGCTCACGAATGTGACATTTCTTCTCCATTCCCATGGGTTTGTTGATCTCTTCCATGGTCAAGATGATGCCTTTTTGAGCAAATGTTCGGGCGAAAACAGCCACGGGCGCTTGGGAACCGTAATCCACCAAGGTGCCTGCCCAATCAAAAACGACCATTTCAATTTTTTTCTTATTCATGTGTACTTTTCATCCTTACTTCTTTTTCTTACATTATCTATTGTACAAATGCAATGTAAGATCAACAAGTAACGCATGGTAAAATGTAAATTAAACTTATTTGCTGTATTTACAGCTTGATAGAGGAGATAAAAGTATATTTTTCGTGTTACCAAAAGAGAAGGTTGTTGCTGCATTGTATAAGAAAAAAGCATGTTTTGAGATGCAATGCATGATGAGTGTTGAATTTAAAATGTGCAAAGGGAGCATCAACATGTTGCAATTTAAATTTTGAAACTGCAAATGAAATGTTAAATATAAATATGTTGCGATCTAATATAGATTAAGGCTTGTGGAAAAAAGCAATTCTAGGGGGTGGGAAAAAGCCCAAGGGAAAAGTATTTTAGAAAAGAACGTTTGGCGATTACATCTTTTTTCCCCGTAAGCACAAAATCCTCAACCGTCAAGGTTGGAGATTTTACTTATTCACTTTTCACTTTTCACTCTTCACTTGAAGTTGGTCTTCGGGGATTTTGGAAGTAATAAGTAATA
>CAYJPI010000065.1:0-9079 GCA_964372005.1 uncultured Oscillospiraceae bacterium
GGATACCGGCTCCCAGTTCTACACTCACATGAACATGGATGATCCTGCAATCGCAGCTCTCCTTTATGAGTAAGCTTTAGAAAAACCGATACAAAAAAGTCCTTCGCGTTAAGCGGAGGGCTTTTTTTTAAGGCTTCAAAATCAGAAAAATATTCTCCCCTCTATTTTGTTGATAACAAAATTAGTGGAGGAAATAACATTTTTCTTGTTATTTTATAACATGTGGTGTATAATTAAAAGATAATATAGGGAGGGTGAAAATTATGGCATCGGAGCGTAGAGAGCGCATACGTAACTACATCGCCGATAAGGGCGAGGTGCGCTTGCAAGATCTTATGAATATAGTTGATGGTTGCTCAAACATGACGCTTTGGCGCGACCTTCGTTATCTTGAAAATGAGGGGCATATCAAGCGCACACGCGGTGGTGCTATAGCCATGCATTCCGATAGGGAAGGCTATTACACCATGCGTGAGAATGAGAATATAGACGCTAAGCAACTCATCGCAAGGGCTGCCTGTTCCTTTGTAAGGCCCGGAAGCTCTATTTACTTCGATTCCGGCAGTACGGTCATGTCGGTTGCAAAATGTCTACCCGAGGCGCACTACACCATCGTCACAAGCGGCGCAAACACCGCTGTAGAGCTCTCCAGGCGCAGTGGTAGCAATGTGCTGTTGGTTGGCGGACAGATGAGTTCTAACACCTTCTCCGTGTCCGGTGCGCAGTCTGAGGCCTTCCTCGAGAATCTCAACATAGATGTAGCCCTCATGGCAACATCCGGTTTTTCATTATCGGGCGGTTTCTCAAGCGGCAATTTCAACGAATGCAGGCTAAAAACCCTCGTGATCAAAAAAGCATCAAAAACCGTACTGCTCATGGATAATGCGAAGATAGGCCGCATACTCCCTTTCACATTCGCGCATGTTTCGGATATAGATGTGTTGATACTCAGCTCCACTCCGGATCAGCAGATTCTCGACCTGCTCGTTTCTCATGGCATAGAAGTTATCATCGCCCAGTAGGTATTTATTTGTGCAAATTTGCCCTCAGGTTAGCTATTGAGATCTGAGGGCTTTATTATGCAAAAAAGTGCCGCAGGTTTTATCCTGCGGCACCTATGCACATATGCCCTTAATAGCATCTATCCCTTAGCCTAAGAATGTCATGATCTGTCCATAGAGAACGAGCAACATAACGGCGGGAGTTAAGAAGCGGAAACAGATATCCCAGAAGGTGAGACCCTTCATCTTAACACCGGGTGTAGCTTCAACTTCACCTTGGATAGCCTTGGTTTTCAAGCCGTAACCAATCACCAAGCTCATTACGAGTGCGCCAAGGGGCATCATAACGCCTTCAGAGAGGAAGTCATAGAAGTCAAGCCAGCTTGCTATAGCCGCAACGGGTGCGGACTCTAAGCCAAAGAGTGCCCAAGGAGTGGGTACAACGCCGCCGCCGCCGAGACCGTCGAGTGCAACGGGAAGGCCAACGAAGAAGATAATTACGCCAAGCATGCTAACCATCTTTTTACGGTCAGGTTCTTCGCCCTTTTCGATCTTCTTATCGATGGAGTATGCAGCACATACTTCGAGAAGAGAGATGGAAGAGGTTACAGCAGCCACAAATACGAGGAAGAAGAATATGAATCCGAAGAGGTTGCCAACAAATCCGCCCATGCCAACCTGGAAAACTTCCTTCATGGTTACGAAGAGAAGGCCGGGGCCTCCGCCGAAATCAAGACCGAATGCGCCAACCGCGGGAAGAACCGCAAGGCCGGCCATAAGAGCCATGATGGTATCAGCGATGGGGATGATGATGGCGCTCTTCTCAAGGTTTTCCTTCTTCGAAAGATACGAACCGTAAGTGATCATACAACCCATACCAAGCGAGAGTGAGAAGAACATCTGTCCTGCCGCGGTGGTGAGAACTCCGAAGAAGTTTTCTTGCAGAGGAGCAAAGTTAGGTGCGAACATGAACGCAAGACCGGCTTCAGCACCGGGAAGCGTTACGCCGCGGATGATAACAATAACGAGCATTATCGCCAAAGCAGGCATTGCGATTCTCGAGAACTTTTCGATACCGCCGGAGATACCGCCCATAACGATGGCAATTGTTACAACCATGAATATCGCATAGTAGATAAGCATGCTGGCAGGATCAACGATAGCATCGCCGAAGCCCGGTACTGCATTTCCGCCCGTGAACATATCCATAAGGAATGTTACCATGTAACGAAGAACCAATCCGCCCAATACGCTGTAGAACGAGAGGATGAGGAAGCCCGAAGCTACGCCCATATAACCCATCCACGTGTATTTTTTCGAGATAAGTTTGTAGGTTCCTACGGCACCACGGCCGTATTTGCGTCCGAGTGTCAATTCACCTAGCATGGTGGCAAAACCTGCAATTACAACAAGCAAAAGGTAGATAAGCAAGAATGCGAAACCACCGTTTGCACCCATCTTGGACGGGAAGCCCCAGATGTTACCGAGACCGACGGCAGAACCGACTGCCGCCATGAGGAAACCGAAATTGGAACCCCATTGACCTCTGTTATTTTCCATAATTATAAGTCCCTCCCTGAATAATTTTCTGGATGACGCCCTGCCATCCGACTGATACGTCTGCATATGTGCGACAATTCATACTCGCAACCCTTCGTTTACAGCAAAAGCATATAACTGTTTTTTTGTGAATATCGAGTGAACTTATGCCTTAAACTGTGAAGAAATTGCCAACATGTATATCTATATTATAGAGTATTTTTAAGAAATTGCAATCCCCAATTACAAAATAATCTAATAGTTGTGACTAATTCGCCGTGCAAATATGCATTTTTTCCCCAAATTGGGGCACAAAAATCTCTCTTGGTCACAAAAAAATATTTTGTTACCCACATCTTGCTTTCTTTGTACGATTGTTACATTATGTCTACATTCATTTTTCACCACCTCGGTTTTACAAACATAACAGTCGAACATCACAGAATTTTTCCCGCAATATTATATATGCACATCGATATGAGTTTTATGATAATTTTACAGACCATGCAGGGATTTATGGATATATTTTGCATTAAGAGCTTTATTATACATTATTTTTCCATATATCAAAAAGTGGCCATCGGCCACTTTTTGAATTTTCACACCCTATCATGGGTGTGACCTATGATTTTTTTCTTCATACACGGGTCATCGGTATAATCAATTCCTCGCCGTTTCGCTACGCCACAGTTTAGTACTGGCGATCCTCGCGGTTTTGTTCCTTGTTCCTGTTGTTAGCTTCCCGCCCCGGCTGGTTATCCCTCTTCATGCGGTTATCCTTGCTTTGTTCCTTATATGACATTCTATTCTACCGTCCTTTCTTTATTGTGGTTGTGACGTGTTGTAAGTATAACTCTTTTCAACACACACGGCTTTTACCGTATTCGATGCAGTCCCTGTTTGCATCGGCTACACTACTATGATGTGAAAATTGCGATATGTCTAAACAAGGTGGATTTATGTTGCTTTTCCAAATTTTAGTTTTTTATTTCTTCCTTATCTACGCTATCTACATCGATACGCTTTTATTCCCCCCACCTACAAAAAGGGCCGTAGTGCCAAGAAGCGAGCACATCGCTGATAGCATGCGGTAATACAACACATAATCCGTTATGAACGATACCCCAAAGAGTATTCCCGCACAAACGAAATATCTAACCGCGCTCTTGTTTATAAATGCCTGCGATTGTAGCATCTTCCTTTTATCCTGCTTTTCAAGGAAGCTCACTATTCGCATCTGAATATCCTCATCGCTCACTTTAAGTGCAGCTGTTTCCTGCGCCATTTGTACAAGTTTATTGGGTTCGTAAAGCACTATATCCATATCAAGCCTGGCAACAAGCGCTACGGTTTCCTTATCATATGGCGCGGTCGATAATACAAGCACGCCGGAATCTCTTTGCCGCTTGGCCTTTCTATAGAATGCAAGTATGGTATCGGGAAGTATTTTTGATGTGCGCCTCAATGTATACACCGTCTTTCCTCTTGCAATCGGCTCACTTGCCTGAATCGCCTTTACCACATCGATAAATTCGCCCTCACTAAGCAGCTGCAATCTCTCCAGTATCGTTTCATCCTCCAGTCGTTTGCGCTCTGCTTTCATAAATTTTTCAAATGACATGCTTTTGTAAAGTAGCATTGCCGTTAAAAAGAGAAATGCCGTTGCGGCACAAACGATGATAGCTATCGTTTCGCTTTCTATCACCGACCGAAACCACAAATAACTTGCAAAAGTAAAAATCATGAGCATAACCGCGCCATCCATCATTCTGGCAAAAGCGCTTCTGCCATTCCTATGTTTCTTTTTATAATAGCGTAGAATTTGTTTGTTCATATTAGTCCCTCCTTTTGCTTGTTTATTCCCTTTTATCTTTCATCGCATACAAAAAGGGACGTATTATATTTCGTCCCTTTTCTATGAATATGTCGCTTATTCCATCAAACCTGCTTGCCGATAGTGCATTATCGCCTCCTCCAAGAACGGCTCGGTTACACCCAAAAACTCCGCAAGCTCCCATTTTTCGCATAATCCGCTTTCTTTGGCCTCCAAAACTCTTTTAACCGGTAAAATGCGATTATGCGCCCATCTTCTTGCTCGAGTTTCTGATTTCAAATCCTCCACCGTCTGATATTTTATTCGGCTTTGAGGTCCCGTTCTGTGATGCCCTATCTCCTCCGCTAAGAGGCACAATAGCTCCGTGTCGTTTCTTGCATTGTGCAATATAACCGCCTGATCCGTCCATCGCAAATATAGGGCTCGAAAGCCATTGGTTAGCATAGGTTCCCTGTGCACACTTATTCCGAGTAATCTTGCTTCTTCAAGTAAATCTTCTGGCGTAATCATATAACCTCCCAAAAAGAACAGCCGCTGTTGTTGTGCGAATTATATCATGTGAAAATTAATACTGTCCATATAATACAACCATATACTATTTTATACGCACTTATTCTATCAAATTTGACTATTATCGACAATTATTTTTTACAAAAATACCCATCATTTGCAATAATACGGCAGCTTGACCTGTAGTCCGCCTCTATATTCTGCCAAAGTAGGTAGAAATGCATCGGTTAAGTGTTTATACTTTTCAACATATACTGTAAAAATAGTGAATAATACATTGACGAATCGCAAAAAATGCGTCATAGTATAATATGAAAACAACAACGGAGGAGAATGTATGAATACTGACTTAAAAAAAGCTCTTCAAATCCTTGCTACACAAATACGTATAGGTATCGTTGAGCAGATTAGAGATCGTGGCTTCGGCCATCTCGGCGGCTCGCTTAGCATAGCCGACACATTGAGCGTGCTATATGGTAAGCAGATGAAATACGATCCCAAAAACCCCACATGGGTCGATCGTGACAAGCTCGTGTGCTCCAAGGGTCATGCAGGCCCTGCTGTTTATGCCGCCCTTGCTATCAAGGGGTTCTTCCCTTATGAGGAGCTGAAAACGCTAAATCAGCCCGGCACAAAACTACCCAGCCATTGCGACCGTAACAAAACCCCCGGCATCGATATGACCACGGGCTCCTTGGGTCAGGGTACATCTTTAGCACTCGGCATGGCCATGGGCGATGCTTTGAAGGGGCGCGATAGCCGTGTTTTCCTCATCACAGGTGATGGCGAAATCAACGAAGGACAGGTATACGAAGCGGCCATGCTCGCAAGCGCGCGCAAGGTGGACAATCTCTACTGGTTCGTAGACTATAACAAGAAACAGCTCGATGGCACCGTGGATGAAATTCTTCCTCAGCTCGACATCGAAAAGAAATTCGCGGCATTCGGCTTTGATGCGGTTACCGTCAACGGCAATGACATTGAAGCGGTGGATGCGGCAATCGAGAATGCATCCAAGGTGAAGGGCAAGCCCCACGCCATCATACTCGATACAATCAAGGGTGCAGGCATACCTGATGTTGAAAACACGGTTGCCAACCACTCCATGACACCGAGCGCCGAGCAGTGCAACAAGTGGATTGAAGCGCTCAAGGCTGAGCTTTCATAATTCGAAGGGAGGTATAAATAATGCAGAAAATCGTTTATAAGGGCGAAAAAGATAAAGTAGCATTCAAGGATGTATTCAGCAAAGGAATACCGCAAATTTGCGCCGATGATCCGGACGCTATTTACCTCGATGCGGATTTGATGAGCTGTATCGGCACTACAAAATGGGCGATGGAAAACCCCGATCGCGCCATCAACTGTGGCATCGCGGAGGCTAACATGGTGGGAACCGCTTGCGGCTTGGCGGCTGTCGGCTTCAAACCATATGTTCACACATTCGGCATCTTCGCATCGCGCCGCGTGTTTGACCAGGCGTTCCTCTCCGGCGGATACGCAGGCAACAGCATCACCATTATCGGAACAGATCCCGGCGTTTGTGCCGCTTTCAACGGCGGTACACATATGCCTTTTGAGGATGTTGCACTCTACCGTGCTATCCCCGGTGCAACCGTTATCGATATTACCGATAGCGCAATGCTTGCCGACCTTCTCCCCCGTTTGAAGGATGTTGCAGGCGTAAAATACATCCGTGTTAACCGCAAAAACAATACAAAGGTTTATGAGGATGGTAGCGTATTCCCCATCGGCAAATCCGTTACATTGCGTGAAGGTAAGGATATCGCCATCTTCGCGGCAGGCATCATGGTTCATGAGGCTATGGTTGCGGCGGATATCCTCGCAAAGGAAGGCATCGATGCAGCCGTTATCGATATGTACAGCATCAAGCCTCTCGATGAGGAAGCCGTCACAAGCTATGCAAAAAAATGTGGTGCGGCACTTGCAACCGAAAACCACAACAAAATTGGCGGCCTTTACAGTGCAGTTTGCGATACCCTTGCAAAGAGTTGCCCCGTACCCGTCGGCTGCGTAGCGGTTGAGGATGTATACGGCGAAGTAGGCCCTCAGGATTACTTGCAGGAAGTTTTCGGCCTCACTGCGGCGCACATCGTAGAGGAAGCAAAGAAAACCGTAGCTCGCAAGGCTTAATGGTAATATAACACTTTTTGACATTCTGACCCGGAGGGATATTATTCCCTTCGGGTGTTTTATGTATAGGGACAGATTGAAATGAATATATTTATCTTCAAGGAGCATAGAAAAACATGACTTTAACCGAAGCCTTGATACTGGCCGTAGGGCTATCGATGGATGCCTTCGCAGTCGCTGTATGTAAAGGGCTCGCCATGCGACGGGCGAGCCTAAAAAACATGTTGATAATTGGGCTATACTTCGGCCTTTTCCAGGCGATTATGCCCCTTTTGGGATATTTCCTCGGCACGCGCTTTGCCGTATTCATTGAAGCGTTCGATCACTGGATTGCTTTCGCTCTTCTCGGCTTCCTCGGAATAAGGATGATTCGCGAAAGCCGCAACGCTAAATGTTGCGATTCCAAATCCGCCGATGCAGATCTATCCTTTCGCGTTATGCTCACCTTGGCTATTGCCACAAGTATAGATGCACTCGCGGTAGGCACATCGCTCGCCTTTCTTAGGGTTGATATTGTGCCCATCGTCGTATCGATCGGCGTAATAACATTCGCTTTGTCAATGGTCGGTGTCAAAGTCGGCCATGCTTTCGGGCAGAAATGGGAATGGCGCGCACAGATGCTTGGCGGATGCATACTCATCCTCATCGGTGCAAACATTTTGGTGGAGCATCTGCAATTGTTTTAGCTCACACCTTCTAATGTCTATATTATAAGCTCGGCACGGCTCCCCGTGTCGGGCATTTTTTTAACCACAATTTGCCTGTCTATGCGCTCCTTCAGCTCCCCAACGTGCGATATAATCCCAACGAGTTTTTCCTTTGCACCATACTCGATTAGCGTCTCAATTGCACGTTCGAGCGATGTTTCATCAAGCGTACCGAAGCCCTCATCGACAAAGAGCGTGGAAAGCATCACTCCGCCCGCACTTTCTTCTATCTCCTCCGACAAACCTAGAGCCAGCGACAGCGAAGCTTGGAACGATTCCCCTCCCGACAATGAGCTCGCCGGCCGAATGGTTGAATTGTACCTATCGAGCACATCAATATCGAGGCCGCTCTGCCTTTGCAAACTTCCGCTCTCTCGCCGTCTAAGTTCAAACTGCCCTTTGGACATTGCAAGCAGTTTCACATTCGCGCGCTCCAATATCCTCTCAAAATAGCGCATCAGCACGAATGTTTCAAGCGTCACCCTAACTTTTTCGCTAAGCCTTCCGTTCGCTGTGTCGCTAAGCGCCTTGAGCATGGTTGCCTCCCCTTCAAGCTTCTGCATCTCAAGCATTTGCTTACCCCATCGCTCCTTCACGGCTCGGTTTTGATGTATCCTTATGCTCAATTCTCGCAATGCTTTATCAACCTTATCGCAATCCTCATTTATGCTTGCAAGCTTCTCCCTAGCAGAATCCACATCCACGTCTTCATCAACAACAATCGAAGATTCCAGCGCAGAAATTCTCCCCTCGATGTTTGATAATTGCTCTAAAAGCGCTTGCCGCTTGTCCTTTGCCCGCTCATGCTTTTCTTGCATTTCTCTTTGTTTTTGCTTGTTTAGCGATAGTTCCCTTTCAGCCGTCACTTTATCGGGATGCTTCAATGAAACGCGAAGTTCCTCTTTGCGCTTTTTTAGTTCATCGCAAAGCGTTTCTCCCTTCTTCTCATCACCAAGCAGCTCGCTTAATCGTGCCTCAATATCCTGCAGTTTTTTCTCTTCGCGCGGAATCAATTCCCGTAGCTCCTGCAATAAGATATGCTCGCTTTTTGCCTTCTTAAGCATTGCCCTTAGCGATTCCACCCGGGCGCGTTTTTCCGCAAGCAAAGCCGTTGCCATGCTCTTCATATCCGCCTTCGCGGTGTCGGGGAATAGCTCGCTTGCCTTTTTAGCAAGTGCACCCCTCTTTGTATTCCATATTTCGCGCGATCCTCCGGCCGTCACGCTCGCGTCATTCTGCTTTTGCCGCGCCGTCTTAGCGATTCTCTCGCTTGCATCCAGTATGTTCTTATCGGGAATTTCTCCCGTAATGACAGTCTTTTTCGGATGTGTGGT
>CAYJPI010000066.1:0-9073 GCA_964372005.1 uncultured Oscillospiraceae bacterium
GGCACACCTACGCCACCATGCTCTACGATGCTGGGGTCGATATGCTCACCGCGCAGAAGTATCTTGGGCATTCGGATGTGCAAACTACTATGAGGATTTATACGCATTTGTCGGAGAGGAAGGAGCAAAAGTCGGTGGAGGTATGGAATGAATATGTAGACAACATATAGCTTTTCAAATCGCAACGAAGGCGATTAAATGTTCATTCTACTTTCCATGAGACCACGAGTCACATCACTATAAAAACAAAACTTCTGTAACGTGTTTCTTGTTCCGACCAAAGCCCCCTGCTTGATTTTTTCTTCCACCGTAAAAACCAAGCAGGGGGCTTACAACTTGCTGTATTCCTCATCGAAATTCATTGTATATATCCAAATGTATAATGCACGTCAATGCAACCACACACCGGCACCACCGATCCCTATCACCCAACCGGTAAAGTAGAACAGTAGGAGAACGAGCAGGAAGCCAACTATGTTCCAGAGTGCATACACCGTTAGGCAGGAAAGCGCATTGCCTGCACCCTTTGATGGGTCGTATTTACCGGTGAGCGATACAACCACGGGAAAAAACGAATTAAGCGGCGACATCTGGTTTGTTGATCCATCCGCGAGGCGCAAAACAACCTGCGCAAATGCCGGGTGTATGTTCAGTTGCATGAACATCGGCACGAGTATAGAACCGAATATTAGGAATTTTGTACTTCCGCTCACGATGAAGAGGTTGATAATCGCGTAGAATAGAAACACGAGTATAATAATGAGAAGCGGCGGTATGGTGAGCGATGTGATGGCTTGCCCACCGAGGATCGCCAATACGCGCGCGAGATTCGATGCATCGAACAGTGCGATGAATTGGCTGATTACGAGCACCAGCACGATAAAGGAGGTAAGCCCTTCGAGCCCTTTCGCCATAAGGCCAACCACTTCGCCTGTTGTTTTTCCTTGCCCCGTTTTTTTGGTGTAAATAAAACCGGGTATAAAGAATAGGAAAAACAGTATGGTGTCAAATGAACTCATAAGCACGGAATCAACAACGAGCGAACCATCCGCGCTTCGCATAAAGCTGTTTGTTGGCATACACGCTACGATAAGGATGACGATGTAGATGAGCACGCCCCATAGGGACGCTTTTACAGCGGAGCGTTCTTTATCGGTAAGTTCCTCTTTGGGTACTTCTATCCCGCCTTGGAGTGATGGATTGTATGGACCGAATCGCGGCTCAATGATTTTCACCGTAACAAATGTATTGATAACGACCGCAAGCGCCGACACAACAAGCATCACAAAATAATCGCTCATAAGCGGCATGTTAAACGAGGGATCCATGAGCTGTGCATACTCAATCGTAAGCGGGGTGAGGGCAACCTGCCAAAACGCAGGCACAAACTCCATTGCCGCGCCTGTTGCGGCGGCCGCATACCCCGATATGATGCCTACGAGCGGATTTTTGCCAATCCCTAAGTAAATGCTGGCCGCAATGGTCGGCACAACCACATGCGATACCGCTCCATCGAAGCTACACATGAATACGCCTAAGAATGATACAAAAAACGCGATCCAAGTGGGCCGAACGCCGCTGAAGCTAAAACGCACGACTGCCCTGAAAAACCCGCTCATCTCGCAAAGCCCCATCGCAATGCCCACCACAAGGGTAACGCCGAGTATGGGAAAGTTTGCAAAGTTGCGCACCATGCCGGTGAGGAGCATGGTTAGTCCATCGAGGCTTAAAAGATTGACCACCGTCACGGTTTCATCGCTTACCGGATCCACAGCCGATAAGCCTATAAGGGATAAAACACAGCTCAGTAAAATAACGGCAACCACCAAATACAAAAAGAGCATCATGGTGTGCGGTAGTTTGTTTCCTATTCGTTCGAGCTTGCCTATAAAGGTACGCTTTTCTTTTTTCATTTTCGATCTCCTCTCATATCCTGCGCCTGTGGCTTTCTCGCAAGCGTGTATGAGCGATTTGCGCAATGTGCGAAAACGCCAACAACCATAAAATTATGGTTGTTGACATCATTCACACCACATTGCGTGTGTATCAGGTTATTTCTTTTTTACGATCAATCCATCTGCCGCCGCAACGCCCTTGCCTTTTTCGTATACAAAGAGTGGGTTGATATCCATTTCGAGCAGGGTATCCTTGTTGGCTACGGCAAAGTCGCTCACATGCACAAGTGTATCGGCAAGTGCTTCCACATCATACACTTTTCCGCCGCGATATCCATCAAACATGCGGTAGGCTTTGAGTGATTGAATCATCTCGAGGGCCTCGGGCTTACCAAAGGGCGCGGCGCGAAGCGCTACATCCTTGAACACCTCCACGAATACGCCGCCAAGACCTACAAGAACCATTGGCCCGAAAAGAGGATCGTTATTGATGCCGATGATGATTTCCATGCCGTAAGGGAGCATTTCCTGCACAAGTATGCCGTTTATCTTCGCATCGGGACAATTCTTCTTGCAGTTTTCGAGTATGCCATTGTAGGCTTCGCGAATCCCCGCTTCGTCATTGAGGTTGAGTTTCACACCGCCCACATCCGACTTGTGCAAAATCTCGTTCGACTCCACCTTGAGTACGATCGGATAGCCAATCTCTTCGGCCATGCGTACGGCTTCATCCTCGCTTTTAGCGATGGCCTCGCGCGATACGCGAATGCCGTATCCCTTTAGCATTTCCTTCGAATCATGCTCGGATAGCGCAAGGCGATCACCGTCTAAACACGCGGGGATGGCACTTTCGAGGATGATTTCATCGCTCTTCTTACACCATGCCGCATAATCGAGCATCTTCCTTACATGCTTGTATGCGTAGGAGCATGGCGGCATCACGGGGATGCCCGCATCCTTTAGCATGGAAACATATTCCTGCATGCGCCCCGATTCAATGGCAGGAACAACCACCACCGGTTTCTTTAAGCGGCTTTCTTTGCTGAGTTTCACAAGCCCCTCAGACATATGCTTCACGCAAAGGTCGGTCATTTCATTCACAATGGTGATGCCGACAAGCGCCATATCGAAATTCGGATCGTTTATAATGACCTCTGCCGCATCCGCAAAAACATCGGTATCATAGCAAATGGTGGCCGTGGTATCGAGCGGGTTGTTGATCGTTGCGTAATCGGGAAGCACCTTTGAAAGTGCATCCACCGTTTCCTTTGAGAATTCCGCAAAGTTCATGCCTGCGCCGCTACCAACATCGCACGATACGCCATTTTCGCCGCCCGAACCATTCAAGGATACCACACGGTCTCCACAGGGGAGCATCGGCAATGTGGAAAGGAGATTGCTCATGCTCGCAAGATCCTCAAGGTCATCCACACGAATCACGCCGTACTTTTCAAATATCGCATCGAATGCCTTATCAGAGCCCGAGAGCGAACCCGTGTGCGATGCCGCCGACCGACTGCCCGCCTCGGACTTGCCGACCTTGATCAGAACAATGGGCTTTTTCTTCTTCGCGGCCTTTTGAAGGGTTTTAATGAATTTCTCCGAATCGTTTACCCCTTCGATGTAGGAGGCAATCACCTTCGTGTTCGGGTCATCCACAAGGAAATCCATGTAATCCACAACTTCAACAATCTTGCTGTTGCCGCAGGAGATTACATACGAGAAATCTGCCTTGCCGCTATCAAGAAGAAGTGTGCATATCATGCCGCTTTGCGATACAAGGCCAACACTGCCCGATCTTTTTTGCACCGTTGTCATAAAGCCCATCGCAGGCACGCTGTCCACCTGGTTGATAAAGCCCGCGCAATTCGGCCCCATGAGCGCCATATCGAGTTCCTCGCAAAGCGCCTTTAGGCTCGCCTCGGCGGCTTTATCCTCGGGTTTCCCCGTTTCGCCGTAACCGCTTGCATATACCACCGCACCCTGTGCACCCTTTGCACTTGCTTCCCGAATAAGACCCTCCACGGAACTCTTGGGGGTGGCAATAACCACCATATCGATGTCCGTGGGGATATCCGCAAGGCTCTTGTAGCACTTTTGGTCGAATATCATGTCGCGGCCGGGGTTCACAAGGTATACATCCTCCATGCGATGCGGCGCAAATTCGCGCATCATACGCGTGGTAAATCCACCGAGATTTTCCTTCTCACTCGCACCGACAATGGCGAGCTTCTTAGGCCTTAGTAATTTTTGCAAATCCATTTTACGCCACCCTTCCCGCGCTTAAGCCGTAGGCTCGTAATTGTAACCCGCTTCGAATGCGGCAATGTTCTTTTCGTTGAACTTGCCTTTGCCCGCGTTCTCGAAATACTCGCACATGTATTTGCAGAATGTCTCTTTGTCAAACATATCGGAATGCTTCACCATGTAACCGAGCATACAGATGTTTGCCGCGCGCTCGTTCTTGATGGAGATGGCAATATCGGTGACCGGGGCTTTCAATACCGTAATATCATCGCGGAGTTTGCAAGTATCGGACACGAGCGAGGTGTTCACATAGAGCGTAGAACCCGGCTTCATGGTGTCCATAAACTTATCTATAGAAAGCTCATTCAAGGCGATGAGTGTATCGGGGTGGTCGGCATAGGGGCTTGCAATGCGTGCATCCGAAAGGATTACATTGCAGTTTGCCGCACCGCCGCGCATCTCATTTCCATAGGAAGGGAACCAGGTCGCCTGTAGGCCGCTTTTGTACGCAACGTACAAAACGATCTTACCGGCCGTCAACACGCCTTGGCCACCAAAGCCTGCGCAAATCATTTCATGTAACATTATTTTCTCCCTCCCCTTACCTGTCTATAATCTCGCCCATCTCATAACGGGGCACAAGATTCGTTGCGATATGCTCCATCGCCTTGGGCGGTGTGAGCCCCATATTCGTGGGGCAGGGAACGAGCACCTCAAGAAGCGAAAAACCCTTGCCGTCACGCTGTTTTTCGAGTGCCTTTCTAACCATCTTCTTGGTTTTCGCCACCTCGGCAGGGTTCGTGATGGTAGATCGCGCGAGATAGGAAATGGGCAAGTTTTTCATAAGCGGAATTACATCGAAATCCGTGCCGTGCTCCTTGGCATCTCTGCCGCCCGGGCTGGAGGTCGAATACTGGCCGACCTGCGTGGTGGGGGCAAGCTGGCCGCCTGTCATCGCAAAAACGCTGTTGTTCATTACGAAGAATGTCACATTGTCGTTGCGCGTAGCGGATGCCATGGTTTCGCCAAGGCCGATGGCATATGCGCCGCCGTCACCTGCGATGGTGAGCGCATATTTATCGGGGCGTACCATCTTCATTGCGGAGAGTGCCGCACCCATCTTACCATGCGGGGGAACGATTACATCAACCGCCATCGAAAACTGAAACATGTGGTTACAGCCGATGTCCGAGCAGATCACGGTATCCTGTATAATATCCATCTCCGTGAGCACCTCACCTAATATGCGATCGAATATCGCATGGCCGCATCCTGCACAGAATGTGTTTTCACACTTCATAATCGGAGGCGCTTTTTTCGCTGTTACTCTTGCCATATTAATACACCTCCTGTTCTTTAATCGAGCCATCCAAGATGCCCTTGGCGTAGTTTATCACCTGGTCTACGGTGGGCACGCGCTGTGCGGTCGTTAAAGCGAATGTGGGGAACTGATGTTTGCTGTAGAGGAGCACATCTTCGCGCATTTGCCCCATCATGTTCATTTCAACGGTGACGAGGGCTTTGCAATCCTTCTTCACTTCCGCAAACGCTTTTCTGGGGAAAGGCCAAAGCGTAATCGGGCGAATTAGGCCGAGCTTCAACCCTTCTGCGCGCGCTTTGCGAACAGCACCTTCGGCAACGCGCGAGGAAATGCCGTAGGCGACGAATACGATATCCGCATCCTCCACCATGGTGGACTCATAGCGCTGTTCCTCTTCGATGATGCGGCGCATGTTTTCAAGGTAGCCCTTATTCCATGTGTCGATGTCTTCAAAATAGGTCTTATCCGTAATGACCTTATTCGGCTGGCCGATGGGGCAACCTTTCACCGCCCAATCGAGGCTATCCTTGTCGAACTCTTTGAACGCGGGAGCTACGCAGGGTTCAATCATCTGGCCGATCGTGGCATCGGAGAGGATGAGCACGGGATGCATCCACTTCTCGGCAAGCTCAAACGATTCGTATGCCATATCCATATTTTCCTGCACGCTGTTAGGTGCGAGCGTGATGAGGTGATAATCGCCGTTACCGCCGCCTTTCACCGCCTGCCAGTAATTGTCTTGGCCGGCACTTACGAAACCATCGCCAATACCGTAGCGCTGTACGCAAGCGACAACCGCGGGCATCTGCGCGCTGACCCAGTAAGCGATACCTTCCTGCTTGAGTGTAAAGCCCGGACCCGAGGAACTCGTCATTGCACGCGCACCCATCGCACGCGCCGCAAACACCATGTTCACACTGGCAATTTCCGATTCGCCCTGCATGAATGCGCCGCCGACTTCCTTTTGGCGCCATGCCATCCATTCCAATATTTCCGACTGTGGCGTGATGGGATAACCTGCATAATAGCGGCAACCGCCACGCACCGCGCCCTCAGCAAGGGCTTCGTTGCCTTTAATGAGCATTGTTTCCACGTGCATACCTCCTACAGTATTTCAAACACAAGGTCGGGACACATGGCATAACACGCACCGCATTGCTTACATGCTTCCTGGTCGACCTTTACGGGAAGAACACCTTTCACGTTCGACTTATCGTCGATGGAAAGCGCACCGAATTTGCAGTTCGCAATGCAAAGATAGCACCCCTTGCACTTTGAAATATCAAGCTTAATTTTTTCCATACTATACTCCCTTTTTCTATCGCAGTTTTGCATATGCTATGCAAACCCGCTATATTGCTATAAGTGCTTACGCCGCCATCTTTGCGGCATCTGCCTTCTTCTCCGAGAGGAATTTGAACAGCGCAATCGTTCCGATAAGGGCCGCCGCAATACCGTAAATCATGATATAGTCGTAACCCTTCACGCCATATGTATCGATCCAGTAACCATGGAGTATGTGCTGAAAGAGATCCGGCGCGAAGCCGATCGCGCTACCGAAGCCAACAGCGGATGCATAGAACTCAACGGGAACTTTCGCTTCGGTGGGAATTGCATACTGTATGCCGCCCGCCATGTTGTTTGCTAAAGATGCAAAGAGAAGGAGCGCTGTGAGGAGCCCGACCGAACGCATGTTTTCCGGTAGGAAGAGCACCACCGCGATGGCCACCGCCGATGCAAGGAATGCGGCGATAATGGTTTTGGAAATGGAGCCGACCTTATCGGCCACATAGCCGCCCAAGGGCGAACCGAAGATCTTCATACCATACTGGCGAACGATTGCAAGGAAGCCGCTGGCGGCAACCGTTACACCCATTACATCTGTAAAATATGGGGTGAAGTACTGAATGGAGATAACGGTGGAATACATGCAGAACAGTGTGATGCCGAAATACCATACCGAGCGATACTTTGCAACCGCCTTCATATCCGCCAAAAGGTTGGGTTTTTGCTTAGCCAATCGCTTGTCGGACTCGACCACTTCTTGATTACGCACGCCGATTTTGCCCATGAGGATGTATGCAAGCACGGTGAAGATAGCAAGGATGATGGCGAATGTGTAGAATACAGCGATCATGCCGTCGGTTGCGGATGTTACGGCTGCGCGCTCGTATGCGAGAAGCGAAATGGTGTTTACAACGAAGTAACCAACGCCGCAGAAACCATAGAACAGACCCGTCATGCGGCCTTGCATTTCATCGGTCGCCATGATGCGCATTGCCTTGAACCAAGTGCCCCATACCATGAAGAGTGTGGAGAACACGAGAATCGTCCAAACGACGAGCGTCATCAGAAGAGAGGGGAACCATGCCATCAAGAGGCATGCAAGCACGGATGCACCTGCCGAGAACAGGATGATTTTCTTATAATCGACGCGTGTGGCCAATATGCCGCCGATACCGGGGGTAAGTACTTCGCCGAGGCCATAAATGGTCATGAGGCCACCGAGCTGTGCGTTCGTTGTACCGGTGAGTTCAAGCATGCCATCATAAAATACCGATTTAATGTAAGGCAAGCTGTACATAACCGAGAAGCTCATTCCAAGACATAGTATTGTGAGTGTTACTAACCAGGGGATTTTAGACTTTTGTTCCATTGTTCTTCTCCTTTGTGCATATAATGATCATCTCTTGCGAGGGTAACGCTATTATGTGGCCTGCCTTCGGCTTCTTTCTTCGCGCAATGCCGTGAGGAATGCTGCATCCTCAAAGGCACGAAGGCCGAGTGCGGCGAGTGTTTCAGAGAATTTTGCGAGGTGTTCCCACGCATAGTCGCTATCCATCGCGGCGAGGAAATCGGTTGTGTGCAACGCTTCTTTACCTTCTGCCAATTTAACCATGGGGTGAAGAGATGGAATGCGCAAACTTACATCACCCATATCGGTGGCGAAGGGATTCGGGCGTTCTTCTGTTTCACACAGGCCGTATTCGGCGAGGATATCGCGGTAGACTTTTGCAAGAAGCGGGCTTTCCTCCACAGGCGAGCAGATCGGCATGGCAAGCTTGTATTCCATCGTGCATCCCGATGCCAGCGCGGCCGCCTCGGCGCAAGCGCGTAGGCGCTTTTCCACGTGATTATAATAGGCCATATCCATCGTGCGAATCTCAAAGCGAATCACGCAATAATCCGGAATGGAGTTGATCACCTTACCACCCTCGAGGATGTTCGCTTCGAGACGCGTTCCATCCTTCATCTGCTGGCGCATCATGCTCACGGCATTGTACATGAGAACGATGGCATCAAGAGCGCTAATGCCCTCAAACGGCTCTACGCCGCAATGTGCAGTTTTGCCGTGGAAGGTGATGTCATACACGCCTATGCTCGTAACGATGGGATCGGCGCAGGTTGTGCAGTGCGGGTGAAGCATAATGCCCATGTCGTATTCATCGAAGTACCCGGCTTCCACCATCGGTGGCTTGCCTTCGCCGGTTTCCTCGCCGGGCGTTCCAAAGAGCGTAACCTCGCCCTCGTACTTATCAAGCACATCGGCAAGCGCGAGCCCTGCAAGTATGCTCATTCCCGCGATCATGTGGTGGCCGCAAGCATGTCC
>CAYJPI010000067.1:0-9031 GCA_964372005.1 uncultured Oscillospiraceae bacterium
TGCTGTGTCGAAAAACCACCTAATGAATACAGCTACAAACACGAATGTTAGGGCAATATAGCACCTGCGCCTTAAAGTAACATACGATATCGCGCCGATCGCAGGCATTAGAATTATGTTGTAAAACATGAACTGCCCCGCCGCGATTGCAAGCCCGAAAGTTACGCACAAAGCCATAACACAAAGTGCTACATAAAATAACTCTTTCTTTATTTTTGATGTAATTGCCTGCCCGTCCATCGGTGGTGTGCCCGCGTATAATGCTCGGCAAGATTCGCATGTTTCGGTATGTTCAAGTACGGCGCGCTTGCTGTCATCGCTTGCAACATCATCTTGCACGAGCGGCAACAAATCCATGCAGATATCACAGGAAATGTTATGCATTAAAGTATCCCTCCTTCGTTAGAATTTCTCGCATTTTCTTGCGAAGGCGAAAGTCTATTACCCTCGCCGCGCTTTCGGAAATCCCGACCTTGCCGGCAATTTCGCAAAACGAATATCCTTCCATGCGCAAATTGAATATTGTTTGCGACCTTTCCCGTTCGCTTTCTATGAGCGAAATAATGCGTGCATACGTTTCCTTGTTTAATATATCGGCTTCGATTGAAACATCTTTTTGCTCTATGTAAAAGATGAGCTTTTCAACCGCCGACTGATCCTTTTTCTCCTTGCGCACATATTCGTACCACTTATGCCTTGCAATGGAGAAAAGCCAAGTCTTTATGTCGGAATCGCCTCTGAAGTTAGGTAAAGCCTTTATTGCGCTTATGAATACTTCCGATGTTAAATCCTCGGCTACGCCTTGGCTATGCGTAAGGCTTATTAGGTATCGGAAAATATCCTTTTGGTACATTTCATATGTTGATTGAATTGTAATGCCCAATTCTGTATATCCCTCTTGCTCGACCCATTTATTAGTGTAAAAAAATACGCTTCTGTTACACTTTAGTTGATAAAAATTTAATTAGGACTCGCCGTTATCTAGATAGTGTCGGCACTATCTAAAGTATATACCTCATATCATCGTATGTGCAATCAGTCTTTTTTCAAAATGTGACGGCAGTCGAAAGCAATACTCGCCATATAAAATTGAACGCGCAATTTCAGGAAGAAATCCACTACCACCCGGTGTACAATACAGTAGTAAGGCAATGGAAATAAAGAAATTACAAGCAGGCATTGTCGAATATAAAAAGAAGTGTATAATGAATATAAACACGAAAGGATAGGGGCGTAATGTATCAAAGAGAGCAAGAAATACGGAGCGAGCTACTCTCGCTTAGCGAAGAAAAATACAGGGAATTTTCGAGTTCACTCATTCCTGGTTGTGAAAACCTTATTGGTGTACGCATACCTCATATACGCAAGATTGCAAAGAAAATCGCAAAAGATAATCCGATTGATTTTCTCGATAATGCTATCGAAATTTATTTTGAGGAAACGATGCTAAAGGCACTGATAATCGGCAATATGAACGATGATATCGAAGTAATTCTCGAGCAAGTGGCATTGTATGTGCCCAAAATCACAAATTGGTCGCTATGCGATAGCTTTTGTGGCGAACTGAAAATTGTGAGGAAGCATAAGGAGCGTGTGTGGAGATTTTTGCAAGGATACCACCAATCAACAGATGCATATCATATACGCTTTGCAGTGGTTATGATGCTTTTTCACTACATCGAAGAACAGTATCTTGAAGATATATTACTGGTTTGTGATGTAGTAACGCATGATGATTACTATGTGAAAATGGCTGTGGCTTGGTGTATATCGATGTGCTTTGTGAAATTCCCAAATGAAACGATGGACTACTTAAAGCAAAATAACTTGGATGACGAAACTTATAATAAGGCATTGCAGAAAATCAGGGAATCGCTTAGGGTAGATAAGGATACAAAAGAGATAATTAAATCCATGAAAAGAAAGTAGGCGAACGAGTTGGAAGCGGAATTTTCAAAAATGACATTTGAAGAAATGTTTGATGCCGTAGCCAATAACAACGAAAGTTACGACTCGCTGTTTTTCTATGCTGTGAAATCTACGGGTATCTATTGCAGACCCTCCTGCAAATCAAAAACCCCGAAAGTTGAAAACATTGAGTTTTATTTCACAGCGCAAGAGGCACTTCAATGCGGATACAGGGCGTGTAAGAGATGCCGCAGTGACCTTTTGGATTACAAACCTATGAAAGAAATAGCGGGGAAATTAAAAAAACTCATCGATGATATGTTATTGGAAGAAGGAGACCTGAATGCGCAGATGAATACGCTCGGCTTATCGCGCAAACGTATGGTTGAGGTATTCAAGGAAGAATACGGGGTTACACCAAGCGTTTATGTAAATGACCTAAGGTGTAAGGAAGCGAAGCGGCTGTTAGAGCAAACCGAAATGGAAGTGATAGATATTGCATACTCCGTGGGTTTTGGTAGCCTGTCCGCTTTTTATAATTTTTTCAAGGAAAGGGTAAATATGTCCCCGGCGGCATATAGAAAAGGTAAATATAAGTGAGAAATTTTGCAATCTACAAAACCCAAATGGGCTATATAAAGATTGAGCATGAAAATGGATACATAACTTTTCTCAAGAAACTACATGAGTATAGCATAACAGATTTCGGCACGGAAACAGAACTCACCGAAAAAACCTACAATCAACTTTTAGAATACTTCGATGGCAAAAGAAAAGAATTTGATGTGCCGTATAAAATGACGGGTACGGATTTTCAAAAGAAGGTGTGGAAGGCGCTGTGCGATATACCCTATGGTGAAACAAGAAGCTATAAGGACATTGCAATCGCAGTTGGCAACCCAAAGGCGAGTCGCGCTATCGGTATGGCGAACAATAAAAACCCGATAACCGTTATCGTTCCATGCCATAGGGTTATCGGTGCGTCGGGGAAACTTGTCGGCTATGCGGGCGGCCTTGCTATGAAGGAATTTCTACTCGATATGGAAGGCGAAAATAAGTAAATGCGTATAAGCACAATGATCTGAAATGTGCAAAAGTATTACAACTTAAAACACGTATCTGTATAATAAGCTGAAACGTGTAGAAGCATTACAACCTGAAACACACTTTTTGATTATCTGAACCGTGAAGCGGTTCAGAGGAATGGGGTCAAGGGGATGAAATCCCCTTGCAGGGGTTTTAGGGGACAGAGTCCCCTAACGTCTCCTCGTCTCCTCGCCCCCTAACGTATCCCCATAACATCGTCAGCCCTCGATGAGCTTCTCGAGTGCCGCGATCTTGAGCGATACGCAAAGAACTTCGATGGCCGCAGTTAACTCGGAAACGGGCGGTAAAGTCGGGGCGATGCGAATATTGCTGTCCTTGGGATCTTTGCCGTAAGGGAAAGTAGCGCCTGCAGGAGTCATGACTACACCGGCCTCCTTGCATAGCGCGAGTGCACGCTTGGCAGTGCCCACGAGCGTATCGAGGCTGATGAAATAGCCACCGGTCGGGCTGTTCCAGGACGCAAAAGCGCAGGGCTTAATCTCGCGCTCGAGCCCCTCAAGAACAACATCGAACTTGGGCTTGAGAACGCGCGCATGCTCCTTCATAAGCTCGAGCACGCCATTCTTGTCCTTCAAATACTTAACATGTCTAAGCTGGTTGATCTTGTCATATCCGATGGTCTGAACATCGAACAGCTTGGTGAAGTATGCAAGGTTAGCTTCGCTCATCGCCATCGCACTGATACCTGCTCCGGGGAAGGTAACCTTCGATGTGGATGTAAACTCGATTACCATGTCCGCATTGCCGTGCTTCTCGCATAGCGAAAGAATTTCACGGAAGGGAACGAAATCCCCGTCAAACTCATGCACACAATATGCATTATCCCACATGATAATAAAATCTTTTGCCGCAGGCTTCATTGCCGCTATGCGCTCGATTACCGCATCGGAATAAATTATGCCGGTCGGGTTCGAATACTTGGGTACGCACCAGATGCCCTTCACGGCTGAATCCTTGATGAGCTCTTCAACCGCATCCATGTCAGGACCCTCGGCTGTCATCGGCACGGTAATAAGCTCGATGCCGAAGCTCTCGGTAACCTTGAAGTGGCGATCATATCCGGGCGATGGGCACAGGAACTTTATAGTAGGTAGCTTGCACCATGGAGCTTCACTGTGCAAAAGCCCATGTGTGTATGCCTTTGATATTACATCATACATGAGATTAAGGCTCGAATTGCCGGCCGCGAATACTTGCTCGGGCTTAACGCCTAAAATTTCGGCGAAAAGCGACTTTGCACAGGGTAGTCCTGCGGTAAGGCCGTAATTGCGCGTGTCGAGAGAACCGGCCATGCAATCATCGGAATTTTGAAGCACCGTGAATATGCCGTCAACTATGTCAAGCTGCTCCTTGCCCGGCTTGCCGCGGGACATGTCGAGCTTGAGCCCCTTGGCTTTTTGTGCGGCGAAAACGGATTTAGCTTCTTCGTATGCTTCTTTTAACTGTTCAGGTGTCATTTCAAGGTATTTGTTCATCTTGCTTTCTCCCATACAATTTAATTATCGCACTACGGCGGTTTTATCGATTGATTTATCTCTGCTCGCTCGGGCGAATGAACTTGCCGGTAGGTTCGGAAACGATCTCGCCATCCTTCGCGACGGTTTTGCCGCGCAATATCGTTTGCACCGGTTTCCCCTTAAATGTACGTCCGTGGAAGGGGGAGTGCTTCATCTTCGAATGCATCTTCGCTTGGTCATACACATAAGTAGCCTCCATGTCGATCAAAACGATGTCCGCATCGGTGCCAACCTTTATAGATCCCTTCTCGGGATATATTCCGTATAGCTTTGCCGGCTGTTCCGACAATGCATATGCAAGTTTGTTGATGGTAAGCTTGCCGCGGCTCACCGCATCGATCAATGCACGTGGTAGCACTTCGGTCATCGCGCATCCTGCAGGTGCATCCCAAAGCGGCTGTTGCTTCTCCTCAGCTGTGTGGGGCGCATGGTCTGAACATACATAGTCGATTGTTCCGTCAAGAAGCCCTTCCCAGATTTTATCCTGATCGGCCTTTGTTCTGACGAGCGGATAACCCTTCATCGCCGCGCCGAGCTTTTCGCCATCTTCATCGGTGAGCATCAAGTGCTGTATGCATGTTTCGGCAGTGACGGGTAGCCCGTCGGCCTTTGCACGCCTAATATGCGCAACGCTTCCGCCGGCCGCTACATGGAGTATGTGCAACTGAGTGCCGATCTCGCGCGAAAGTTCTATGGCATCCTGCACGATCATTACCTCGGCCATCGCTGGGCGCGATTTCAATAGCCCTGCATATGTTTTATCGCCACTGTCCATCACTTCCTTTGTGAGAAACTTGATTATCTCAAAGTTCTCTGCATGGATGGCGATCTTCTGGCCCGTGGCCTTTACATGCCTGAACATATCGTATATCTGTCCGAAATCAAGGGGAGGGAGAACATCTTCCATGCCCTCGCGATAGTTGTATATAAGCTGGTATGTTTTCGAATCGATAGCATAACCCCAAAAATACTTAAAACCTATAACACCTGCTTTTGAAAGCTCGAGCAATTTGTGGTTGTTTATAGGCCCCAAGCAAAGACCCCATACACCGAAATCAACATTCGCCTTGGGCGTAATGCAATCGATGAGGGAGCTTAGGCTGCTTGCATCATGTATTGCGGGGGATGTGTTGGGCATTTCGAATATGGTGGTTAAACCGCTCGCCGCCGCGCCGCTCGATGAGTGGAAGAAATCCTCCTTCGCATGGTTGCTGTTTGCACCATCACGCGAGTGAACATGCGTATCGATAAAGCCGGGGAGAACGAATTTGCCGCTCGCATCCGTTATTTCATCAGCTTCGCCATCGATAATATCTTGTGTGATGGCAAAAATCTTTTCATCCTTCACATAGATATGCCCTTCAAATGTTTCGTGGGCATTTACGATGGTTGCATTCTTAATAATATGGTCAAAATGCATACTATTTCCTATGCCCTTCCCGTAACCAGCGCAAGCAATGCCATTCTTACGAATACGCCATTATGCGCCTGCCTGAAGTATGCCGCACCTTCGTATGAGTCCACCTCTAAGGCGATTTCATCGATGCGGGGGAGGGGATGGAGTATCTTAATTCCCTTCTTGGCATGCTTCAACAAATCGTTGTTTACAATATAACTGCCTTTGAGCTTCAAGTAATCCTCTTCGCATTCGAAACGTTCCTTTTGAACGCGTGTAACATACACGAAGTCGGATTCGGCGAGTGCGGCCTTAACATCCGATGTTTCTTCGATAAGTGCGCCGCGCTCTTTAAGCTCCTTGGTTAGGTAATCGGGCATTTTAAGCGATTCCGGAGAGGCGAATATCATCCTAACACCAAGCTGCTGCATGAAGTAACCGAGGCTGTGTACGGTTCGGCCGAACTTCAAATCGCCCAAGAATGTGATGGTTTGTCCGCCGATATGTCCTGCCTCCTTGCGGATGGTGTAAATATCGAGGAGCGCCTGCGTGGGATGCTGGCCTGCGCCATCGCCGCCGTTGATGACGGGTATTTCGGCAATGTCAGCCGCGCGTTGTGCGCTTCCCGTTTCGGGATGGCGCATTACTATCGCGTCCGCATATCCATCGATAGTGGCGATGGTGTCCTCAAGGGTTTCGCCCTTGGCACCCGATGAGGTACGCACATCGGGCACTGAAATGCATCTTGCACCGGTTCGGTTGATGGCCGACTCAAAACTCAATCTCGTTCTGGTCGATGGTTCAAAAAATAGGCTGGCGATTACAAGACCGTCGAGGTCGTGTATGATGTCCCCTCGTTTAACTCGCTTCTCGTATTCGGCAGCCGTATTCATAATATGATTCAATTGTTGGTTCGTAAATTGATGTCCGTTTAGAATATCCATTCCCTTAAAGTTCATTTTGCGTGCCTCCGCTTTCGTTATATTGATCGGCAAACGGTTGTTTCCAATATTGATTATAACACAAATCGAAGAATTTCGTACAGGAGACTTACGATATATTTTTGTTTTTTCAGTATTTTTTATCCACTATTAGGTTCACGCATAGTCCAAGGGCAACCAAAATCCCCCCCAAAAGATTTATAAAGGTAAAAGAGAAAAAAAATACCGCATCAATTACTATGCTTGTTCCGATTTGCCCGATAAATAAAAATAGCGAAAGGTAAAAGGAAGATACCTTAAACGAAGCAACGCTCGAAAGGGCTATAACGCCTACGCCAAGCATGCCGCCCATGTACATGAAAGCATTCCACGAGAATGTAGCACCCGCCCAAATCGGTTCCGTGCCTCCAAGCAAAAAGAAAACGATGATGGAGGTGAGAAAACCCATAAAATAGTTATAGAAGGTTGAAATATAAAGAGAAGTTTTTTCCGACAGCTTTGCATTCAATATACGTGAGGAGAGTATCGATAATCCTGCGAGGAAGGAGAGTATAACCGCAAGCAAATCAAAGGTGTTGAACATAGCGATGATGCCTACGAGAATCAAAACTATTCCGTATATCTTTCTAGTGTTAAATTTGTGCTTTGGCATGCCTAAAAGCCCAAAATGATCAACAATTATTCCACCTAAGCATTGGGCAAGCAATGTGAGCGCGGTAATCGATGAAACGCTTATCACATTGAAGGCCAAATTGTTTGCAACGGTTGTGAATACGCCTATCACGCCGCCTAGGCATAGATATGGTGCAAACTTAACCTTAAACGGGCTTTGCTTTTTGAAAAACAATATCCCGGTAATGATTGCAAGCCCTACAAAGTGAATAACTATGGTAGCAAAATACGAGCCGTACTGTGCACTCAATGCTCCGTTCATGGTGAGCATGATGGATATCAAAAAACCTATAAAAAGTGACAACATCTGATACATCTTTTTTGCCTCCAACTTTGATATGAAACAATAATATCATCAAGTGTTGACCTTGTATGTGACAGATGTCATAATTAATAAAGAGGTGAAAATGATGAGCAAAACAGGATTTAGCAATTTAGAACTTACGCGCCTAAAGAAATATGCTTTGCCTGACTGGGTTATAGACAAAGGTAGGCGATATGTATTCTCTCCCGATGAGTATATTTGCTTTGAGGGAGATGATGTGAAAACCATTCACTTTATCCTTGACGGGAAAGCCAAGGCGAGTTTGCTTGCCGAAAACGGAAAGCAACGTCTGCTATGTTACTACCTAAGTGACGGTATAATTGGAGATGTGGAGTGGATACTCGAAAGGCCGGATATAATCACAAATGTGGAGGCTATCACAAGTTTTACTACTTTTGGGATACACATCAGTGATGCAACAAAGCTCAAGGATGATGCTCGGTTCATGGGAAGTATAGCCAAAGAGCTTGCACAAAAACTAATCGTGAGCGACCAAAACAGTGTGATTGCGATGCTTCACAGTCCCATCGAACGGTTGCATGTTTACATGTCTGAAACCTCACGCGACGGTTTTTTTGATGAAAAACTCGTTGATGTTGCACAAATCTTGTCCATGAGTTATCGGCACATGCTTAGATGTTTGAAAAAACTTAGCGAACAAGGCATGATAGAAAAAACGAAAAGTGGCTATAAAATACTCATATACCCAAGATAATTGGCCTGACTTTTTTACGCAAATCCAACCCCAATTATTTATAATAAGACGTAAAATGAAACCGACATGCGTGTGAGCATGTCGGTTTCAGGCAGTCAAAAATCTGAAAAAGCGTAACACTTTAGCGCTTACCTTGGCTTTAGGCATGGTGGCTTTCATTCCGGCTTCGGCGACCGGTGCGCCGAAACGGACAAAAACGGGACGTTTTTGAACTCTGCACCGTTTGCCGTCCGTGAGCCGCGTGAGCAGGCAAACGGTGTAAAAACTCAAAAAAGTGTTCGAAGAACACTTTTTTGACAATCTAAAACCGACATGCGTGTGAGCATGTCGGTTTTGCCAATCAACTATAATGCTGTATTGTATAATATTATCCCTCGGCCGTGAAACGGTCGAGAAAATGGGGTCAAGGGGATGAAATCCCCTTGCAGGGTTCCAAGGGACAGCGTCCCT
>CAYJPI010000068.1:0-9018 GCA_964372005.1 uncultured Oscillospiraceae bacterium
TCCAAGGGACAGCGTCCCTTGGCCATCCCCTCACCCCCTACTCAAGCTTGTTTTGCAAAGCCTTGCGCACCTGCTTTAATACCTTGATTCGCGCATACAACTTATCATTGCCTTCAACTATTATCCAAGGCGCTTTTTTCGTGGATGTTTTTTCTATCATCTCATCGATGGCGGATTCGTACTCGTCCCACCTCTCGCGATTGCGCCAGTCTTCATCGGTGATCTTGTATTGCTTCTCGGGCGTGTTCTGCCTTTCGGTGAAGCGCGCAAGCTGTGTATCCTTGTCGATGTGAATAAAGAACTTTAGCACTATCGCCCCGTGATTGGTCAATTCCTTTTCGAATTCGTTGATCTCATCGAAAGCCATGCTCCATCGCTCGGCCTTTGTATATCCCTCGATGCGCTCAACCATCACACGGCCATACCATGTGCGATCGAATATGGTGATGTGCCCATCCTTGGGCATCTTGTTCCAAAACCGCCAGAGATAATGATGCGCAAGCTCATCACTCGTCGGTGCCGCGACGGAAATCGCCTCGAACCCACGCGGATCGAGCGACCATGATAATCTTCTGATAGCGCCACCTTTACCGGCGGCGTCCCATCCTTCAAAGGCGATAACAACGGGCACTTTTTCGCGATACAAAAGGCTGTGTAAATGTGATAAGGCCGCCTGCTCCTTTTTAAGTTGCTTCTTGTATTCCGCCTCGGTGAGGATGCAATCGCTCATATCTATATCGCTAAGTTTGGGCATGGATAACTTGCTTACTTCCACCCTTTTTTTGCTCTTCTTGGATGTGCGAGGTTCACCGTCCAACGCACGCCTGATATGCTTGCATGCGTTTTGCAGTAGGCAAAACATTCCGTCGTGCTTATCCTCATTCCATATTACCTTCCACGGTGCATGATCGGTGCTTGTAGAGTCGAGGAGCCTGTCAATTACCTCGGAAGTGGCATCATATCGGCGATTTTGTAATATGTCGCTTTCATCCACACGCCATGTCGTCGCCTTACGGTCGGTAAGTTCCTCCATGCGTTCCTTTTGCGTTTTTTTGCTCAAATGTAGGAAGTATTTTAGCACGATATACCCGTCATCCACGAGCTGTCGTTCAAATGTATTGATGGTGTCGGCGAAGAAATCGTCATAATCCTCATGCTCTTGCATCTGCTCGAAGGCATCATAATACCAGCCGCGCTCAAAGATAGCTACATTGCCCTTTGCCGGGATATCGCGGAAAAAGCGATACAGGTATGGCTTTCTTGCATCATCGCCGCGTGCCTCCTTGGCGGAGAACACCTTGTAACTGCGCGGTTCCATCCTAGCGGTGAGCCTGCTGATGATACTGCCCTTGCCAGCGGCGCTCCATCCATCGATAAGAATTACCACAGGTAGGTTCTTCGCCTTTATCTCCTGCTGTAAAACGGCGAGCTCTGTTTGAAGTTCCTTTACTGCCTTGCGCGCATTTTCACTCGGCTTTTGTGGTGTGAAATCCTTTAGCATGATGTGCCCTCCTTTTTTTCCCATGATGCGTGAACTATGTCATACATATACGATACACCCAAAATGGTATATTTGCAACATAAAGCGTCTAAAATTGCATGTATACACTCACATCCATCATGAAACATCGTTCCGGCTGTGATTATATTGTCTTGACAATGCTTATAAGAAAGGTGTATCGTCAAATACGATTCAAAAAATTACAATCGCGAGGGTTACAAAGTGGCAAATAACAATAAAAAGGGAATGCTTGCGCGTTTCATATCATATTATAAACCGCATCGAAGATTGTTCTTCTTCGATATGTTTTGCGCGCTCATGTCAGCGCTTTTGGGGCTTACCTTCCCACTCATCACCAGAAGAATAATATACGTTACGATACCTACGGGGGATTTAGGCGAGCTTTTTTTGTTGGGTGCACTGCTACTGCTTATCTACCTCACTATATCTTTCTTTACATATTGTATAAACTATCACGGGCATGTGATGGGTGTAAGGATTGAGGCGGACATCCGCGAGGATTTATTTGCGCATCTTCAAAAGCTATCCTTCGGCTACTATGATAAGAACAGAACGGGTCAGCTCATGTCAAAGATGCTAAACGACCTTTTTGACGTGACCGAGCTTGCGCATCACGGCCCTGAGGATGTTTTTATATCCGTTGTGATGTTCTTTGGTTCAGCTATCATACTCGCACAAATCGAATGGAGGCTCACCCTTTGCATTTTGGTATTCCTGCCGCTGATATTGTGGTTTGCGATAACCAAAAGAAAAAAAATGAAGAAAGCTTTTCGTGAAGTGCGTGAAAAGGTTGGTGATGTGAACACGCAAGTTGAAAGCAGCATTAGCGGCATCCGCGTCGTACAGTCATTTACAAATGAAGAATACGAGCTTTCAAAATTCGTTCAAGGCAACAGCCTATTTAAAAGCGCAAGAGGACGCGCGTATTACTCCATGGGCATTTTCATGAGCGGCATGGAATTTTTATCAAACACTGCAAATGCAATGGTTTTAATTGTCGGCGGACTGTGTATATATGGTAATACGCTTAAGCTTGAAGATTTGGTTGTGTTTCTTTTATACATCAACATCATATTACAGCCTGTGAAGCGTTTAACCAACTTCACCCAGCAGTTTGAGCAGGGCATGAGCGGTTTTCGCCGCTTTACGGAGGTGATGGATACCGAGCCCGATATAGTGGATTCGGCTAATGCGATTGACATAGATAATGTGCGAGGCGATATTGAGTTCAAGGATGTATCGTTTAGATATAACGAGGATGAAAGCGTGCTCGATAATGTTTCATTTACAGTTCCGGCAGGGAAAACTTTTGCACTTGTCGGCCCGTCCGGCGGAGGGAAAACCACCATATGCCAGCTTATTCCGAGGTTTTATGATTGCGCGTCCGGGTCGATCACGATAGACGGCATCGATATCAAAGATATTAAGCTTAAAAGCCTTCGCAACGCTGTTGGTATAGTCCAGCAGGATGTTTTCCTGTTTGCCGGGACAATAAAAGAGAATATAAAATACGGCAACATTCACGCGAGTGACGCGGATATTATCACCGCCGCAAAAAGCGCGAGAGTACATGATTTTATTATGAGTTGCCCCGAAGGCTATGATACAAATGTGGGTGAACGGGGTATAAGATTATCGGGGGGACAAAAGCAGAGGTTGAGTATCGCAAGGGCATTTTTGAAGAATCCGCCCATACTCATACTCGACGAGGCTACATCGGCGCTTGATAATCAAACCGAGCACCAAATACAATTATCGCTCAGCGAACTATCCAAGGATAGAACCACGCTCGTCATAGCGCACAGAATGTCCACCATTCGCAATGCACATTGCATAGTGGTGCTGACCGATGAGGGCATACGCGAGATAGGCACACATGAGGAGCTGTATGAACTCAATGGTATTTATAAAGAGCTGTATGACGCGCAGTTTCAATAGTATGAATGCGAATATTGTCACATTTTGTTGGCAGTAAAAAAAGTTGCAATACGTGACCGTCATCGCGCCCAAAGCACTTGCTATATTGCAATTTGTTTGGTAAAATAGCCATATTAATGTAAGAAGGGGAACTTGTTTCGATGAAACCTGAGGATAGATTACCAAGAGAATATATAGGTTCGCTTTGTGAAATTATCACATACAATAAGCGTGCCGGAACAAACCAGCTTTTGAATGTCGGCCGACTCGACACCGTAAAGCTTGGCGTGCTTGAACTGGTGCCGCGCCGCGAGGGAATGGTTTTTTCGCGCATACCCGTGGCTACTTTTGTAAATATTTACGTGTTTAGCAGAAACCTGCCGTGCAAAATACTAAAAGGTGTTATTGATGAATCGGACTCCCTGCGCATTCGCATATTAAATGTTGAGCCTTTGACGGAGGCCGAACAGCGCGGCGCACTGCGCTATGATACTAAGGCACCGTTTTTCATAATCCCTTATGCGGCCGCCCTTCGTTTAAGCAAGGAGACTACCGGCTTCCAGGTTACCCTAACGGATTTAAGCCAAACCGGATTGCAGTTTTCGTCCGACGCGTCATTTGAAGAGGGGGACATTTTCCTTGGAAATGTGAAGATGTTCAACATATCATTACAGTTCAAACTGCGTGTGGAAAGGCAATTTGAAAGGCCGAGTAAGCACAATTTATTCTACTATGGTTGCAGATTCATGTCACCATCGGATGAATTTAACGAAAATTTAAGGAGAATACTCATGCGCCTACAGCTTGAACGCCTATCGCGCTTGAGCGAGGAATAATATACAATGCACTTTCAAGAGTTTAAGTTAGAGGACAAGCCCCTTATCGACCGCTATTTGACGAATTTCGAAAAGGAAAGCTCCGAGTTTACCTTCACAAACCTCATAATGTGGGGGCAGGACGGAAAGTTCAAATGGGCGATAGAGGACGATGTTTTATTTATCATGCTACGCTTTGGGGGATCAAACTCACCTTTCTTCTTCCCACCCATACCGCTCGATTTTACGGCAGACTATAGAAAGGCCATCCTCGCAGGAGCTAAGGTTCTTATCGATGAAGGGCATGATGCGCTTTATCGAAGCATCAATGGCGTGTTTGTACCAATGTTTCAAAAGCATGCGCCCGAGTTCGTGCTAACCGAGGATAGGAATACTTTTGACTATATTTATCGCACGGAGGACCTTATCCACTTGAAGGGTAAGAAGCTGCATTCCAAGCGAAACCATCTAAATAAGTTTAATGCAACATACACCTATGAGTATCGCCGCATTACAGCGGATATGGTTGATGCATGCATGGATGTATATAAAAAATGGCTCGAAGGCAAGGACGTTTACGAGCCCGGCATACTGAGCGAAATGAAGGCGCTAAAGTTCATTTTGCCAAATATGGATGCACTTGGGCTTGTCGGCGGAAGTATTTTCATAGGCGGAAAGCTCGTTGCTTTCACCCTAGGCGAACAGGTAACGAACGATTATGCCGTTATACATATCGAAAAGGCTGACCATGATTTCCCCGGGCTTTATGCCGTAATCAATCAGCAGTTCGCTATGCATGAGTGGTCGCACTTGCCATACATCAACCGCGAGGAAGATATGGGCATAGAGGGAATGCGAAAGGCAAAGCTATCGTACCACCCCGTTAAGCTTATTGAGAAGTTTGATGCAAAGCTTGCAGGCGAATTACCGGCTGTATAAACGCGAAGTTATATTCTGTTCACAATGCGTTGCCATATTTGCCCTTGACGCTCGCATGAATATGCTATAAAATGTTTATTAATGAAAAGAGAAGGAAGGTAACACACTAATGCCCGATGCAATTATGGAATTTTTCGCCGGCCCAGGTCTACTAATCGTAGTAATGGTCGGTATGTTTGCACTCATGATCATCCCCCAGCGTCGCCGCGACAAGAAGGTCAAGGCCATGCTTTCCGCTTTGAAGCCCGGTGATCGCGTGCGTACAATCGGTGGAATCTACGGCACTATCGGTTCCGTGAAGGATGACGTGGTAACCCTCGTTGTCGGCCCGGACAAGGTTCGCCTGGTGTTCGCTCGCGGCGCTATCTCCACGGTTGAAACCGTCGAGGCCGAGGGTGTAGAAAACACCATGAATGAGGACGTTAAGAACGTTCAGTAAATTTTACCTAAAAAACGAAGGGGGTACTTTGCAAACGCGAAGTATCCCCTTGCTTTATATTATCTTTAAGGAGGGCAAACCATGCAGTTCATATGTTACCCAAAATGCTCCACATGCAAAAAGGCACAATCCTTTCTGGATGAGAGAGCGCCAAAGTACACCTTGCGCGATATAAAAACCGATAATCCTAATGCTACTGAAATAGCCGCATGGCATAAACTAAGCGATTTGCCGTTAAAGCGTTTTTTCAATACAAGCGGTATACAGTATCGTGCACTTGAATTAAAGGACAAGCTGCCTACAATGAGCGAAAGCGAACAATACGCCTTGCTCGCCACCGACGGTATGCTTGTAAAAAGGCCGCTTCTCATACTTGAGGATACGGTACTTGTAGGATTCAACGAAAAAATATGGGCGGAAGCGCTCGGAAAGTAGAGGAAACTAACATGGCGAATCTAACACCTCATATCGAATGTGTGAAGGGAGACTTTGCAAAAACGGTGCTCATGCCGGGCGATCCACTGCGCGCAAAATTTATAGCGGAAAACTTTTTAACGGATGCTAAGCTCGTAAACAATGTGCGCGGCATACACGGCTACACGGGTATGTACAAGGGAAAGAGCGTATCGGTGATGGCGAGTGGAATGGGTATACCATCGATCGGCATATACTCACACGAGCTTTATAATGTGTTCGATGTGGAATGCATTATACGCGTTGGAACAGCAGGCGCGATTCATCCTTCGCTCAAACTTAGGGATATTGTCGTTGGCATGGGTGCTTGCACCAACTCGAACTTCGCCGAGCAATTCCGCTTGCCGGGCACATATGCCCCCATCGCTAACTTTGATTTGGTGCGCTCCGCCGTAGATGAGGGCGAGAAGCGCGGCAGTCGCATGGTTGTGGGCAATCTCTTCTCGTCCGATTGCTTCTATGATGATGCTAAATCGCTCTCAGATTGGAGCAAGATGGGCGTTCTTGCCGTAGAGATGGAAGCCGCAGGGTTATACATGAACGCCGCACGAGCAGGCAAGAAAGCCCTTGCGCTGTGCACCATATCCGACCTTCCCTTCACCGGTGAAGAGTGCACCGCCGAGGAAAGGCAAAACACCTTTACAACCATGATGGAAATCGCGCTCGAAATTGCACCAAAATAATCGGGGAAGCTTTTTCGGTAAGCGCATACTACGTATAGTTGTGCGCTTTTCCACGAAGGATTCAACGGTGTTAAAACTCAAAAAAGTGCTCAATGAGCACTTTTTTGATATCCAATCGTATTTGTTTTATGCAACATTCTCCTCACTGCTGAACATGGAAATTAACGCATTGTAGGTACTTTCATCGAGTGCCGCATACATAGATACGTATTCGCCTACATGGCCTTCTTCTTCACTAACACGGCCCTCAATGCTCACATCGAATCTGATGTATGGCTTCGTCGCATCGACATTTCTTATATCGGTAGCGAAGAGTATGTCTACCGTGTCGAACACTTTTTGCAGTTGCGCTTCTGCGTAGTTTTCCCCATCACTGTGCACATCATAAGGGTTTATGAGCACATTCGAGTATTCGCCCCAAGGCACATTGTACATCTCAAAGTTCACTCGCGCATACTCAACATTGCCGTGTTCGATAAGCTCTTCGATATTGCCCATAACATTGTTCGAGCTTGATACAAAGTTTTGTTCCACCGCTTCCGCTATAAGCATGTTAGCAAGCGCGGGCATATCTGCGGTTATTCTAAGGTAATCGCTAAACGCCATCCCCTCGTACATGCCGACAATGCGTATGTTCATATCGGTGTTGGTGTTATTATTCGTGAATATCAACTCGCCGTCAATAGGTGCTTCCTCCGCTTCGGTCGTTGGGCTGGCGTTCATGTGGAAATACGTGCCATTTTCGCCCGAGTCATAATTATATCCGAGTATTTCAAGGCGCGTTTTTTCATCAAGCGAGTAGAACATATCATAGTATTGTTTATACTCATCGTTCATATCGAGCCTCTCGTTGCTGTTGAGAGTATATGTGTACGCATCGTCGACCAAACCGGGAGAAGGTATGTTCGACATGGTGCTCGTAAACATAGGATCGTCTTGCACAAGCTCCGAGAACTTCAACGCATCGGCATTTGATATGGCGAAGTTACGGTCGATATGGCTACCATTCGTTAAATGTATGCGCACATTATCTACGCCATTATTCCACTCATACCTATCATCCCCCAAGTCATATGTATACTCAAGATTCTCCGCCACAAGCTTAGTAAGCTCGGGATTCTCAAACTCAACTTCGGCAAGTAGCATCCGCTGATAATCACTGTCGCTGTGCCTTCCATCCATAAACTGAACGCTGCTTATCTCGCTCGCCGCAGGGAGGTTCGCGCTTACCGTATCACCGTAGATGCCTGCGCCGAACACTATGATACCCGAAAGGGCAATCGGTATAGGCAAAGTGTACAATGCCGATAAGAGATTCTTCCACTTGCGCGTGGTTATAATCTCGTACAAGAAGTAGATTATAAGCGCGAATATGGTGATAAACGTAAGCTCTTCTATGAATACGCGCGAATCGTTTTCATACTCCACAATACGAATCATGAACAGTACGAGGAACATCGGCATCGATATAAGTATGCGATACACATGCTGCAAAACCCTATTCGGTGCGCTTCTCTCGGCAGTTTCCGATTTGCGGCGATTGAACAGGAACACCGAAAGCACGGTGTAGATTAAAGCAAGGCCGAAAGTGTATGCAAGTTGCACACCATTGTTGAATACATTTGAATCGATCCTGCCGCTCCCCATTATATCCACAAATCCACCCATGAAAATTGATATCGGGAAGTTCAAAGTATAGTCAAAGAACAGTCCATGCGAGGTTACAAGCATGGGCGCGGTGTCCGAAAGCACACCAATCGTTATGACGCTTATAAAGCGCGGGAAGAAGAACACAAGCCCCGCTACCACAAATGCCGAGAAGCGTGTACCTGCAAGCGAAACACCTATGGTGGTGCATGCGGCCACGAGCATAGCGCCTATGGTGTATTGAAGCACCATCATCGGCACACCTTCATAAACGACAGCCGATGTATTGCTTATGAAAAGTGCTAATATCGAGGATAGTATGGTTACCAGAACTGTCGCGAATATCCATGTGCAAATCGCGGCAAAAGCTGATAGGAACAAGCTCGTGCGCGTTACAGGTAGTGCGTGATACACGTCGGACGCTCTACGGCTAAAGAGGAACGAGAACGCCGTCATCGTTAAAATTATAGGCCCTGCATATAGATATACTACGAGCACACCCATGCTCGCGATTACATAGTACACCCCATTGCTCGCTTCCGTGAATATCGGCGCAACGGTTATTATCACGGATATAGCCAA
>CAYJPI010000069.1:0-8898 GCA_964372005.1 uncultured Oscillospiraceae bacterium
CGGATTTTTGTTTGACAGGTTTTTAAGCATCGTGGAGAGGAGTAAAGAAAATGCCTAAGGATAACACCATTAAAAAAGTGCTCGTCATTGGAAGCGGGCCAATTGTAATAGGGCAGGCGGCGGAGTTTGATTATTCCGGCACGCAGGCCGTGCAAGCGATAAAGGAAGAGGGCATCGAGGTGGTGCTCGTAAACTCCAACCCTGCAACGATAATGACCGACCGCGACATGGCACACCACACCTATATTGAGCCTTTGACGGTTGAGTACATCGAAAAGGTAATAGACAAGGAACGCCCCGATAGCATCATTGCAGGCATGGGTGGACAAACGGGATTGAACCTAAGCTGCGAACTGTATGACGAAGGGATACTGGAAAAATACGGCGTTCGCGTTATCGGTACGCCCATCGAAGCGATAAAGGAGGGCGAGGATCGTGAGTCGTTCAAGAACCTGATGGAGCGAACCAGCCAGCCGATAGTTGAAAGTGAAATAGTTACCACCGTTTCGGCGGCACTCGATTTTGCGCAGGAAATAGGCTACCCCGTAATTGTACGCCCGGCATACACGCTCGGCGGATCGGGCGGCGGCATAGCGGACAATGCGGAGGAGCTTGCTGAAATAGCGGCGAGCGGCATCCACCTAAGCCGCGTAGGGCAGGTGCTAATCGAGAGAAGCATAAAGGGCTGGAAGGAAATAGAGTTTGAAGTGATGCGTGACTCGGCAGGCAATTGCATCACCGTGTGTTCCATGGAGAATGTGGATCCCGTGGGCGTGCACACGGGCGATAGCATAGTTGTCGCGCCGGCGCAAACGCTGTGCGACCGTGAGTATCAGATGCTTAGAAAGGCCGCGATCGACATTATATCGAGCATAAAGATAGAGGGTGGCTGTAATGTTCAATTCGCTCTCGATCCCTATAGCTTCAACTATGTGGTTATTGAGATAAATCCGCGCGTGAGCCGCTCATCCGCGCTTGCAAGCAAGGCGACGGGCTACCCAATAGCTAAAGTTGCGGCGAAGATCGCGCTTGGTTATCGCCTTGACGAAATTGCGAACGCGGTAACGGGCAAAACATATGCATGCTTCGAACCGACGCTCGATTATGTGGTATGCAAGATCCCTAAATGGCCATTCGATAAATTTATGAATGCCAAGCGAATCCTCGGTACGAAGATGATGGCGACAGGTGAGGTAATGTCCATCGGCAATAGCTTTGAAAGTGCGCTACTAAAGGGCATACGTTCGCTTGAAATCGGCCAATACACGCTTGAGCGCAAGTTTAGCCGCGAAAAGAGCCTATCGGCGTTAAAACGCCGCGTGGTTAGCCCTGATGATGAACGCTTGTTTGACTTAGCGGAGATGCTTCGCCGAGGATATCTTGTTGATAAGGTTTGCCAAATCACAGGCATGGACAAGTTCTTCGTAAGCAAAATTGCAAAAATCGTGGATATGGAGGAGTGGCTCAAAACGAAATCCCTTGACGAGATTACACCCGATACGCTTCGTGAATACAAAAAACTCGGCTTTTCCGATAAGGGCATCGCCGACCTTCTAAGGGTTGCACCGCCCACCATATATAAAATGCGTATGGCGCATAACATCGTCCCAGTGTACAAAATGGTTGATACATGCGCAGGCGAGTTTGAGGCGCTTACACCCTACTATTACTCAACCTATGATGAGTATGATGAGGTTGTTGTGAGCGACAAGAAAAAGGTTATAGTACTCGGTAGCGGCCCGATACGCATAGGCCAAGGTATCGAGTTTGACTATTGCTCGGTGCACTCCATACTCGCGCTAAAAAAGGCAGGCGTTGAAACCATAATAATCAACAACAACCCTGAGACCGTATCCACCGATTTTGACACTTCGGATAAGCTTTATTTCGAACCGCTTACCGAGGAGGATGTGCTTAGCATAGTCCAAAAGGAAAAGCCCGATGGGGTTATACTCCAGTTTGGCGGCCAAACCGCAATTAAGCTTGCTAACTTCTTTAGCGAGATGGACATCCCCATCTATGGTACGCGCCCGGAGCAGATTGATGCTGCCGAGGATCGCGAAAAGTTTGACGCACTGCTCGAAAGTTTAGGGATAAAGCGCCCAAAAGGCAAGGGCGTATGGTCGGTTAATGAAGGCGTTGATGTAGCGAAGAGCCTCGGATATCCCGTTTTGGTGCGCCCGTCCTACGTGCTTGGCGGACAGGGCATGGAAATCACCATGAACGAGAAGCAATTAACCACATACCTTGAAAACGCATTTGCAAAGGACACGAAGAACCCCGTGCTCATCGATAGGTACTTGATGGGGCGTGAAATCGAGGTGGATGCAATATCTGACGGGACGGACGTGTTCATCCCGGGCATAATGGAACATCTCGAGCGTGCGGGCGTGCACTCGGGTGACTCGATATCGATTTATCCACCGCAAAATCTATCGGAAGAGATAAAGGAAGAGATCGTATCCGTCACGAAAAAGATCGCTATCGCGCTCGATGTAATAGGGATGGTGAACATACAGTTTATCGAGTATAAGGGCACACTGAATATTATCGAAGTTAACCCGCGTTCGAGCCGCACAGTGCCGTATATTAGCAAGGTAACGGGCGTTCCGATCATCGATATCGCGACGAAGGTAATGCTCGGCGAATCGCTGAAGTCGCTCGGATATTCCACCGCGCTTGCGCCCGAACCGGATACGGTTTGCGTAAAAGTGCCCGTGTTCTCAACCGAAAAACTACCCGATGTAGAGGTTAGCCTTGGGCCCGAGATGCGCTCCACCGGCGAAGTTTTGGGGGTAGGCAAGGATTTCCTCACGGCACTCTATAAAGGTTTCGTTGCGGCAGGCATAAACATGCCGACAAATGGAGGGCGCGCATTGCTCACCGTTAACCCATTTGATAAGGAAGAACTTTTACCCTTGGCAGAGCGCCTTTCAGCACTCGGCTTTAGTTTCCGAGCAACCCAGGGCACGGGTGAATACCTAAAAGAGCAAGGGGTAAAACGCGTTAAATTTGTGAACAAGATAAGCGATGGTACGCCGAATGTTATCGACCTAATAAGGAGCGGTGAGGTGCACCTCATTGTAAATACATTCACAAAGGGCAACAATTCGTTTAGCGATGGTTTTAGGATTCGACGCGTGTCCGCAGAGTGTAAAATTACGCTGATGACCTCGCTGGATACCCTCGGGGCATTCATCGATGTGCTGGAGAATATCAAGGATCCCGGTGCACTTTCGGTGCTATCGCTAAATGATATATAATTGTTAAATATATAACTTTATAAATTGCTATTGACATTAGTGAGCGGTTTTCGTATAATAATGCATGTACCTTCAATTGCGAGGGTAGAAATGAATACGAAAATCGCTCACGAACAAAGACGTTTACGAGTTTCGCACATGCAATGCTGCTTGTGCGTATACAAGGTGGACGTTTTTTTATACTCATTTTATGTAGGAGGAAGATACTATGCAGTATGATAACTTCGATGCTCGTTACCGCGAAGGCAACGTACGTATACCTGCAGGGTGCGCAATTTCGGGCATCATTGACAGGAGCGGCGCTCGCTTTAATGGCAGTGAAATCATAACATCCATCGCAACAATGCACGATCGATCCAATGGACTTGGCGGTGGTTTCGCCGCTTATGGAATCTACCCACAGTATAAGGATTTATACGCATTCCATGTATTTTATGAAAACACAGCCGCGAAGGAAGAATGCGAAAAACTAATGGATAGACATTTTGACATCGTCAATCTGTCAAAGATTCCGATTCGCCCCATGAAGGAAATCGGGCAGTCGCCATTAATCTGGCGTTACTTTTTGCGCCCTTTGACCACCAAGCTCGAAGCGAGCCAGCTCGATGAGGATGAATTTATCGTCCGCACGATGATGCGCATCAACACCCAAATTGAAGGCGCTTATGTATTTTCGAGCGGTAAGGACATGGGCGTTTTCAAGGCGGTAGGTTACCCCGAGGATGTAGGCCGTTTCTTTAGGCTCGAAGAGTATGAAGGCTACTGTTGGACGGCGCATGGCCGCTATCCCACAAACACCCCCGGCTGGTGGGGTGGAGCGCATCCCTTCGCGATGCTCGATTTTTCCGTTGTTCATAATGGAGAGATATCATCGTATGATGCGAATCGCCGTTTCATCGAGATGTTCGGATACAAGTGTACGCTTCTTACCGATACCGAGGTTATCTCCTACATCATCGATTATCTGTTCAGGAAGCAGAACCTCACCCTCAATGAGATATCAAACATCATCGCCGCGCCGTTTTGGAATACCATCATGCGCAAGTCTCCCAAGGAAAGGGATAGGCTTATTTATCTTCGAAATGCGTTTGCAAGCCTTCTCATCACAGGGCCGTTCTCGATACTCGTCGGTTTCAACGGCGGCTTGATGGCGCTAAATGACCGATTGAAGCTACGTTCAATGGTAGTGGGCGAGCGTGGAAGCCGCACATACATCGCGAGCGAGGAATGTGCAATACGCGTTGTCGAGCCGATATTGGATAATTTCTACTCCCCTAAGGGCGGTGAACCGGTTATCATAAGGATCGATGAAAACAGCATGACGAAGAAGGAGGCTCGCTAACATGGGCGTTGAATACTTATACCCACATTATGAAATAGAGCGCAATGCGAAGCGTTGTATCGCCTGCCGCGTGTGCGAAAGGCAATGCGCGAACAAAGTGCATCATTACGATACCGATATAGAGGCCATGGTTGCCGATGAAAATGAATGCGTGAACTGCCACCGTTGCGTGTCACTATGTCCCACTCGCGCGCTAAAAATAGTTAAGACCGACCATCAGTTTAAGGAGAATGCGAACTGGACGACGGATGCCATCGAGGATGTTTATCGCCAAGCAGGGACGGGCGGCGTGCTATTAAGCTCGATGGGTAATCCCAAGCCGCTCCCTATCTATTGGGATAAGATACTTATAAATGCTTCGCAGGTTACGAATCCTTCCATCGATCCTCTTCGCGAGCCGATGGAAACGCACACATTCCTCGGTAAAAAGCCAGATGGTATAGAGCGCGACGAGAATGGCGAACTCATAAACAACATGGGGCCGCAGTTGTCGCTAAAGATGCCTATCATGTTCTCGGCGATGAGCTATGGCTCGCTAAGTTACAATGCACATGCATGCTTGGCACGTGCCGCGAGCGACCTTGGCATACTCTACAACACGGGCGAGGGTGGCCTTCATGAGGATTTCTATCAATATGGCGAGAATACCATCGTGCAGGTGGCATCGGGTAGATTCGGCGTGCATAAGGATTACCTTAATGCAGGCGCGGCCGTTGAAATCAAGATGGGGCAAGGTGCAAAGCCCGGCATCGGCGGACATTTGCCAGGCACGAAAATACTCAAGGATATATCGAAAACACGCATGATCCCCGAAGGTACGGATGCAATCTCACCCGCACCGCATCACGATATTTACTCCATCGAGGATTTGCGCCAGCTCGTTTACTCCATCAAGGAGGCGACGGATTATAAGAAGCCCGTTATCGTTAAGATTGCGGCGGTGCACAATGTATCGGCTATCGCAAGCGGCGTGGCAAGAAGCGGCGCGGACATAATAGCGATTGACGGTTTCCGCGGAGGTACGGGCGCGGCGCCCACACGCATCCGCGATAATGTAGGTATCCCCATCGAGCTTGCACTCGCGAGCGTGGATGAAAGGTTACGTAAGGAAGGCATCCGTTCGCAGGTATCCATCGTAGTTGGCGGTAGTGTTCGAAACAGTGCAGAGATCGTAAAGGCCATTGCACTCGGCGCGGATGCGATATATGTAGCGACCAGCGCACTACTCGCGATGGGCTGTCACCTTTGCAGAACCTGTCACACAGGCAAGTGCAACTGGGGCATAGCTACACAACGTGCCGACCTTGTAAGGCGACTCAACCCCGATATCGGCTATCAGCGCCTTGTAAACCTTGTGAGCGCTTGGAATCACGAAATTAAGGAGATGCTCGGCGGCATGGGCATTAACTCCATAGAAGCGCTAAGAGGCAATCGCCTCATGCTTCGTGGCGTGGGTCTCACTGACAAGGAACTCGAGATACTCGGCATCAAGCATGCCGGTGAGTAAGGAGGTAGACGTTGAAGAAGATATATGTAAATGAAGAATGGTGCTTGGGCTGTCACCTTTGCGAATACCAATGTGCATTCGCTAACAAGGGCGGTGACACCATGGCTAAGGCACTTATGAATGTTAAGATAAATCCGCGCATACATATCGAAGAGCATAATGGTGTATGCTTTGCGGTATCATGCAGGCACTGCAAGGAGCCGCTTTGCGTGAAAGGTTGTATCGCAGGTGCGATTTCGGTTAAGGATGGCGTTATCACCATCAACAAGGATAGATGCGTGCAATGCTACACATGCGTTCTGTCATGTCCATATGGTGCGGTTGAACCGTCCGAAAGCGGAGCGATGCAAAAGTGCGAGTTATGCATGGAGAATTCGGGTGGACTGCCTGCCTGCGTGCAGGGTTGCCCGAATCAAGCCATAGTGTATGAGGATAGGGGGGAAGCATGATGCGTTATGTAATAATCGGAAATGCCATCGCATCGACGGGTGCGATAAGCGGCATACGCGAGTATGACAAGGAAGGCTCGATCACCGTTATCGGTGAGGAGAAATACGCGGCCTATTCTCGTCCCCTCATATCGTACTTGCTACTTGGAAAGACGAGCGAGGAGAACCTTAGCTACCGCCCCGAGTCCTTCTATGAGGACAACAATGTTAAGGTGCTTTTGGGCAAGAAAGCCACGAGCGTGGATGCCAAGGAGCGCACAGTAACCGTCGAGGGTGAAAAGGATAAAATCCCTTATGATAAACTGCTTATCGCCACGGGATCGTCGGCCTTTGTTCCGCCCATCGATGGGCTAAGCGATGTGAAAAACTGCCAAGGCTTCATGACGCTTGACGATGCGAAGGGGCTACAAAAGGCCATCAGCGAAAAGAGCCGCGTGCTCATAGTCGGTGCAGGCTTGATAGGGCTAAAGTGCCTCGAAGGCATACTCGACAAGGTGAAGAGCGTTGATGTTGTCGACCTTGCGCCGCGCATCCTCCCGAATGTACTTAACGACGAGGCGGCCGCGATAGTGCAAACGCACATCGAGAAGAGTGGCGCTACATTCTATCTCGGCGATCGTGTAACGCATTTTGAAAAGGGCAAGGTTGCGCATCTTGCAAGCGGAAAAACGCTCGATTTCGACGTTTTGGTAATGGCGGTGGGCGTTAGGCCGCGCTTGGAGCTTTTGAGGGAAGTAGGCGCCGAAATCAACAAAGGCGTTATTACGAATTCATTCGGACAAACGAGCGTTGAAGGCGTATACGCGGCAGGCGATGTGTGCGAATGCGCGGATGTAAGCTCGGGCGAGCAGCGCATACTCGCACTTTTACCCAACGCATTCATACAGGGCGAAACCTGCGGCATGCACATGGCGGCAAGCAAGGCGCTAACGCATCCGTTCATACCGATGAATGCCACGGGAATGCTCGGCATGCATATCGTGACAGCAGGTAATTACATCGGCGAAAAATACATCGTGCAGGATGAGAAGAACTACAAATGCCTCTTCTATGACGATGATGTTTTAAAGGGTTATATTTTGATAGGCGATGTGGCGCGAGCCGGCATCTACACCGCGCTTATACGCGAAAGGACACCGCTTAGCGAGATCGATTTCGACCTTATCGCCGATAAGCCACAGCTCATGGCGTTCAGTAAGCCCGATAGAGCAAAGAAACTTAGGGGGGTGAAGGCGTGAATATAGCGGCACAGGATTTATATTTTAAGGATTTGAACGAGAAGATAAAGGCATCGAAGGATACTTCTCTCACCATAAGCGGTTGCATGGGTCAGCGCTACATCGGTTGCGGCTTGTCAAACGAGTATGAGCTCACCTTGAGCGGAACGCCCGGCAATGCGCTCGGCGCGTATCTTGACGGTGCGAAGGTTGAGGTATTGGGCAATGCCCAGGATGCAACCGGAGATACCATGAACGATGGCATGATACTTATCCGCGGCAGTGCAGGCGATGCAACCGGCTACGGCATGCGCGGCGGCAAGATCTACATCGGTGAAAACACCGGCTATCGTGCAGGCATACACATGAAGGCGTACAAGGATAATAAGCCGCTCGTGATAGTAGGCGGCAAGGCAGGTAGCTTCCTCGGCGAATACCTTGCAGGCGGCGTGATAGTCGTGCTGGGGCTTAACTGTGAGGGATCATCGCCCGTGCATCATTTTTGCGGAACTGGTATGCATGGCGGTGCGATCTATATCAGAAGCACCATGCTACCGCCCGGCCTTCCGAGCCAGGTGACCCATCGCCACGCACTGCCGGAGGACAAGGAAGTTATCCGAGGGCATATTGCGGAATACTGCGAGCTCTTTAACCTCGACATCGAAGCGATACTCGCGGATAATTTCGTGATCGTCGAGGCGAACACCAAGAGCCCGTACAAGCAGATGTACACGTACAACTAAGGGACGTTAGGGAGACGTTAGGGAGACGTTAGGACGTTAGGGGACGCTGTCCCCTAAGACCCCTGCAAGGGGATTTCATCCCCTTGACCCCATATCCTCGACCGTTTCACGGCCGAGGGGGAAAGATTAGGCCGAGCTTCGCTTGTCGCCTTTGCGCCGATGATCATGGCGCAAAGGCGGTTGCCGGTTGAAACAGATTCATTTGATAGGGTTTATAAAAAACGACCACCCATTTTTGCGCTTAAAGTAATGGCGCAAAAATGGGTGGTATTTTTTAATTTTATCCTTGAACCGTGAAACGGTTCAAAAAAAGGGATCCAAGGGATGAAAATCCCTTGGCAGGGGTTTTAGGGGACGGAGTCCCCTAACGTCCTCCC
>CAYJPI010000070.1:0-8844 GCA_964372005.1 uncultured Oscillospiraceae bacterium
TCAAGCCTTACAGGCTGTTGAGCTTCTCGTAGTAAGCGAGCTTCGCGCGTGCTTCCTGCTCGGCGCGAGCGAAGAGCTCCTTAGCGGCCTCGGGGAACTGCTTCATGAGTGAAGTGTAACGCACTTCGCTCTGGATGAATTCCTGGTAGGACGCTGTGGGTGCCTTGCTGTCGAGCTGGAAGGGATTCTTGCCCTGCTCGGAAAGAGCGGGGTTGTAGCGGTAAAGCGGCCAGTAGCCGGCTTCAACTGCTCTCTTCGACTCGGCCTGCGCCTTGCCCATGTTGATACCATGGTTGATGCAGGGGGAGTATGCGATGATCAAGGAAGGACCTGCATAAGCTTCTGCCTCGTTCATAGCCTTGAGGAGCTGTGCGGAGTTTGCACCCATCGCAACCGATGCGACGTATACATAACCGTAGCTCATAGCCATGAGGCCGAGATCCTTCTTGGATGTGCGCTTACCTGCTGCCGCGAACTTCGCAACGCCGCCCGTGGGAGTAGCCTTGGAAGCCTGGCCGCCGGTGTTGGAGTAAACTTCGGTATCCATAACGAGGATGTTAACATCTTCGTTCATAGCGAGTACGTGGTCGAGACCGCCGTAGCCGATGTCATATGCCCAACCGTCGCCACCGAATACCCAGATGGACTTCTTAACGAGCATGTCCTGCATTTCTGCAATCTGAGCCTTGATTTTGCCGGCTTCAGCGCTGCACTCAGCGCCGCAAGGAGCGTTTACGAGAGCCTTAACGGCTTCGGATGCAACCTTGGAAGCTTCCGCATCGTCCTTAGCATCGAGCCATGCCTGCATTACAGCCTTGCCATCTTCGGTGCAAGCGAGATCGCGAAGCTCGGTTACAAGCTGGGTAACCTTAGCGCGGCGATGCTTGGTTGCAAGAACCATACCGAAACCGTACTCAGCATTGTCCTCGAACAAGGAGTTCGACCATGCGGGGCCGTAACCCTTAGCATTTACGGTGTAGGGGCAGGTGGGTGCGCTACCGCCATAGATGGAGGAGCAACCGGTTGCATTTGCAACGATCATGCGATCGCCGTAAAGCTGGGTAACGAGCTTGACATAGGGTGTCTCGCCGCAACCTGTGCAAGCGCCGGAGAACTCGAAGAGGGGCTGGAGGAACTGGCTACCCTTAACGGTTGCACGGTTGATCTCGAGCTTTTCTTCAGGAAGTTTGATGGCGTATTCCCAGTTTTCTTCCTGTTCAGCAACAGCATCTGCAAGGGGCTGCATCTCGAGTGCTTTCTTCTTGGAGGGGCAAACGTCTACGCAGTTGCCGCAGCCTGTGCAATCCCAGGGAGAGATCTGCATGCGGTACTGGAGGCCTGCCGCTTCCTTGCCCTTGCCGTCGATGGTTTTGAAGCTTGCCGGTGCATCCTTGAGTGTCTCTTCTTTAGCAACGAAGGGACGGATGGTAGCATGCGGGCAAACGAGTGCACACTGGTTACACTGGATGCAGTTTTCGGAAACCCAGCAAGGAACATCAACCGCGATGCCGCGCTTTTCGAACTTGGTGGTGCCTGTGGGCACGGTACCGTCAGCGGAAAGCATGGATACGGGGAGGCTGTCACCCTTCTGTGCGAGGATGGGCTGTACGAAGGAAGTGAAGTACTCATCATCCGTGACCTTAACGGGAACAGCGCCGGTTGTGGCGGTTGCCCAGCTCTCGGGGTACTTGATCTCTTCGATAGCATTGCAGCCTACATCGATAGCGTCGTAGTTCTTCTTAACGATCTCGTCGCCCTTCTTGCCGTAGGACTTCTTAGCTGCAGCCTTCATGTACTCGATTGCATCGTCAACAGGCATTACGTTAGCAAGCTTGAAGAATGCGCTCTGCATGATGGTGTTGATGCGGCCGCCCATGCCAACTTCGCGAGCGAGCTTGATAGCATCGATGTTGTAGAACTTGATCTTACCCTTGGCAATAGCCTGCTTAACGGAAGCGGGAAGTTCTTTTTCCATTTCCTCGAGAGTCCAGGGGGAGTTCAAGAGGAAAGTACCACCTTCTTTGATACCGTCAGCAACCGCATAACGGGTAACATAGGAGGGATTATGACATGCAGCAAAGTCAGCCTGATCGATGAGATAGGGGCTCTGGATAGGCGTTTTGCCGAAACGCAAGTGGGAAACAGTGAATCCGCCGGACTTCTTGGAGTCGTAGGAGAAGTAACCCTGTGCGTACATATCGGTATGATCACCGATGATTTTGATGGAGTTCTTGTTCGCGCCGACGGTACCATCCGCACCGAGGCCGAAGAACTTACATGCAATAGTGCCTGCAGGTGCGGCATTAACAAGCTCTTTGATTTCGATGGACTTGAAGGTAACATCATCAACGATACCGACGGTGAAGTGGTTCTTTGCGCCGTCAGCAGCGATGTGGTCATACACAGCCTTAACCATGGAAGGTGTGAATTCCTTGGAACCGAGGCCATAACGTCCGCCGAGGATCTCTACGTCACGGATGCCGGATTCCGCAAATGCGGTGATAACATCCTGGTAGAGGGGCTCGCCGATGGAACCGGCTTCCTTGGTACGGTCGAGTACAGCGATCTTCTTAACGCTCTTGGGAATAGCCGCGATGAACTTTTCAACAGCGAAGGGACGGAACAAGCGAACCTTGAGTACGCCAACCTTTTCGCCCTTAGCGGTGAGGTAGTTAACGGTTTCTTCGCAAACATCAGCGCCCGAACCCATGATTACGATTACCTTTTCAGCATCGGGTGCGCCAACATAGTCGAAGAGATTGTACTTGCGGCCTGTGATCTTGCCAACTTCTTCCATGTACTTTTCAACGATTGCGGGAACCGCATCATAGTACTTGTTGGCAGCTTCGCGGCCCTGGAAGTAGATATCGGGATTCTGCGCGGTACCACCCTGCTTGGGATGCTCGGGGTTCAAAGCGCGAGCACGGAAAGCGGCAACAGCATCACGATCGAGGAGCTTGTCCATATCCTCATAGTCGATAGCATCAATCTTTTGTACTTCGTGAGAGGTACGGAAACCATCGAAGAAATGAAGGAAGGGAACGCTTGCCTTGATGGCGGAGAGGTGAGCAACGAGCGAAAGATCCATAACTTCCTGTACGGAAGCGGCAGCAAGCATGGAGAAGCCTGTCTGACGTGCGCTCATAACGTCACTGTGGTCGCCAAAGATGGACAATGCATGGTACGCAAGTGCGCGAGCCGAAACATGGAATACACCCGGCAAAAGCTCACCGCTGATCTTGTACATGTTGGGGATCATGAGAAGTAGTCCCTGAGAAGCAGTGAATGTGGTGGTAAGTGCACCGGCAGACAAGGAACCGTGAACCGCACCTGCGGCACCGCCCTCGGACTGCATTTCAGAGATGAGAACCTCCTGGCCGAAAAGATTTTTGCGGCCACCGGCAGCCCATTCATCGGCTACTTCCGCCATCGGAGAGGAAGGGGTGATGGGGTAGATCGCAGCAACATCACTAAACGCATACGCGACGTGAGCGGCAGCGGTATTACCATCGATTGTCATTGACTTTGGCATTGTTTGAAAACCTCCTACACAGAACATGTTTTTTTGTTTATTCCTACCATCATCGGTAAGAATGGAACCGTATTCAGGTCAAGACTATTATAATATTATGTGATGTTTCTTGTCAAGGGAGCTATGCAGGAAAAACTGCAAAATGTGCATGATTTTGCAATGTTGTCAAGAATTAACGGCATGTGTTGAAAAAAAACCAAAAGCTCATAGTATAAGTAACGCTTTTATCAAACAACATCAAAATAATAAAAAGACGGGGCAAAAGTCGCTTCGCCCCGTCTTTTTCGATTTTATTCTACCGAACAATAATAATAATATAATGGCTGTCCGCCGTTTTCTACGACAAATTCCGCATCGGGCCAATCCTCTTCAAGTGCGGCAACGAGGGCATTTGCATTTTCCTCATCCATGCCTTCGCCATAGAATATTGTAACAACGCTCTCATCGTCGCCCCGTTTTTCAAGCATTTGTTTGATAAGATCGAGCGTTACACTATCTACGGATTCACCAACGGCTACTATCTCTTTATCCAGCATACCGATGATGTTCCCTTCCTCAATATTCTTTCCTTGGAAGGATGTATCGCGTACCGCGTATGTTACCGATCCCGATATGATATCGGTGTATGCATTCTCCATTCTGGTTTTGTTTTCCTCAACGCTCATATCATGATGGAATGCCATCGCCGCCGCAATACCTTGCGGAACCGATTTTGTGGGCAACACAATTACTTCACATTCCGCTATCTCCGCCGCTTGCTGTGCGGCAAGGATGATATTTGAGTTGTTGGGTAGTACATATACATTGCGTGCATTCACCTTGCGTATCGCTTTATATATGGTATCGATGGAGGGGTTCATCGTTTGCCCGCCTTCGATTAGCGCGCCTACACCCAAATCAGTGAACACATTGCCTATCCCCTGCCCCGTCGATACGGCAACCATGCCATATTCTTTCTCCGACTCCTTGCGCTTTTGGGTAATTTCCCTGTTTTGCTCGCGCATATTATCGATTTTCACGCCATACACTTCACCGAAAGTTAGTGCAAACTGGATAGCTTTGCCGGGCGCATCGGTGTGCACATGCACTTTTACCATTCCTTCGTCCGACGCAACTACTACGCTATCTCCGATACGCATGAGTTTTTCCCTGAAACGATCAAGATCCGACTCCCTAAACCCTTCATGCAAGTGAATTATAAAGAACTCGGTGCAATATCCAAATCTTATATCCTCAACATCTTCAAGGCTGAGGTTATCCTCCTCGGGCATAAGCGTGTCATATTCTTCTTCAACATAGTCGGCAAGTTCCTCGCCGTCCATCGCCATCTTAAAACCGCGGTAAATTGTAAGAAGTCCTTTTCCTCCGGAATCTACAACGCCGGCTTCTTTAAGTACCGGCAATTGATCCGGCGTTTTTGCAAGCGCAATTTCTCCACTTTCGATAATCGTTTCCATCAAGGAATATATGTTACCGTTGCGCTTTGAAGCTTCGGTAGCGGCTAAGGCGATCGACTTTGATACGGTGAGAATCGTGCCTTCCTTGGGCTTCATTACAGCTTTATATGCCGCTTCCATGCCCGTCATGAGTGCATCGGAGAACATGGCGGCATTCATTTCCTCTTCGCCCTTTAACGCGCGAGAAAAACCACGAAACAGCTGGGAGAGGATAACGCCCGAGTTTCCGCGCGCACCCTTCAATGCCCCAAGGCTTACCGCATCCGCAACTTCGGTTACGGTATCGCCCGTTCCGTTTCGAAGTTCCTTCATAGCGCTTTGCATTGTCATCGACATGTTCGTCCCCGTATCCCCATCGGGTACAGGGAAAACATTAAGTGCATCTATGTGCGCCTTACTTCTTTCAAGAAGTGCCGCACCTGTAAAAAACATTTCTTTTAATAGTGGTCCATCGATTGTCAACTTGTTCAAAACCTAAACCTCCTGCCGAATAAATCCCTCGGCAATCCCTTCAACATCCCTTTGCGCAGATTATACGCGGATGGCTTCAACATGAATGTTCACATCGCGAACTTCAAGGCCTGTCATATCTTTAACCCTGTAACGTACGTTATCTCTTGCATTGCGTGCAACAGCAGGTAGACTTACGCCGTATTCGAGCGTAACATACATATCTATATCTACCATACCCGCATCAACCGTGGTAACTTTTACGCCTCTTTTTAAATTATCTTTCTTGATGTAGTCCGTGGCGTTCTTCGCACTCATACCCACGATACCATAATTTTCACCGGCGGCATATCCTGCTATCATGGCGACCAAATCTTCGGTGATGGTTATTTTGCCCAAGTCCGTTTTAATCTCAGCCATTTTATGCATCCTCCTATTTCTTTTACAAGCAACCCAAACAAGCGATTGCTACAATCGTTTATCTTGTATTCAAGCAACCATACAATTTTCTAAAATGTGTCTAATCTGTGAAAAAGGAATGCAATTATACGATTTTCGTGCTAATATTATAAAAATGGAGGGAAATCACATGTACTACGTTTATATATTAAAATGCAATGACAACACCTTGTATACCGGCTATACAAATGATTTATGCAAGCGTGAAAATGCGCACAATGCCGGAATTGCAGCAAAGTATACACGAGTTAGGCTACCCGTTTCGATAGTGTACAGCGAAGAATACGCCACCAGAAGCGATGCAATGAAAAGAGAAGCCGCCATAAAAAAGCTCACTCGAAGTGAAAAATTGGCGTTGATTGAAAAAGAGAGCGAAAATTCGCTCCCTAAATAGTTTAGATACAGGTGTTCACAAGGCATTTGTATACGTGCTTGTAAGTTTAGATTACAAAAGGCGTTTCTTCTTCAATCATGAAAGTTGATGAAGTTCTCACACCGGGATTATCCCTGTTTTCTCCCGAAATCATGTCGTGCAACCAGTTTTTTTGGAACTCGGGCAGTACCGTGTACACAAACAGTAGTACCATCGCTATAATGGCTAGAACAGCCAAAACCTTCGCAAATTTCTGCATTTACTTTGTCCTCCTAAAGTCCTTATAATAAATCATCATTGAAGTACATTTCCACATCTCCGCCTTCAAGCACAAAGCAAGGATATCCCTCATGGTTGGTTGCTATCTCGTAGGGTCGATATAAAAGTACCGGGTTTGCGTTCTCATCGATGAAAAACAATCTATCGTCCCCCACCGGCGGAACATCACTAAGAAGCGACAAGCCATATTCGTTTGCGGCTTCGCTCACCACATCCGCGAGCGTTCCTCGCCATCCGCTCACATCGTCAACGAAGAAATCATTTATAGAGTACAGTATGCCTGTTTTCACGTCGAATGTCAATGGATATATATGTTCATTTTTCGATGAATCAGCCTTTATTATCATGCTAAAGATATTCTCATCCGCATATGTTACACAATACTTTATTTCAGCCTCACCGCCTGCATATTGGTCGCGTTTTAGTGCTTGCCCGTGTAAAAGTATAGTATCAGCGATACGTGTTAATGTCATTTCATCATACGCATCCAATGAAAACGACTCCTGCATCCCCTCGATGGAATAGGCGTTTTCGCCATCGCTCACCCTTTTTCCATTCATCACGAGCTGCGGCACTTCATCCTCTATCGATATAAACAGTAGCGAATCATCCACTTCGTCAAAACTCACCCATGATTCGGCGGATAAAAGTTCCTCATCCTCTTTGTCAACCACGTAGGAGGACATTTCAACCTGTTCAAGCGCATTTTCGAAGAGAGCTTCATCCTGCGCCCTACAGCCGAATAGCAAAGCAATTGTCAGGCATATTATACCCACATACAATTTTCTCACAGTGCCCTCCTTTGTAGCATTTGTTTTACGAATATCTTCACGAATAAATAGTAACATATCGACCTTGATTATAATTGTACCATTTCATGCCCTATTTCGTGTGTGAATATTTTGTAAAACAAACGTAACATCTGGATCGTTCCGCTACTTACCTTTCCGTATGCAAGAACAAGCACTCCGTGTCCGAAACAGCCTTTTCAATCATCTCGCTAAAGTCCACAAGGGCTTCACTTTCGCGAATCTTCTCAATTTTTGGGCGAGTAACGGGATGCTGAGGCACGAACACCGTACAACAGTCCTCGTATGGAAGTATCGATGTTTCATAGGTATCGATTTTCTTCGCTCGCTCAACGATTTCCTCTTTATCAAATCCGATTAGCGGGCGGAAAACAACCATGTCAACCGCATCGTTCGTTACTGCAAGGCTCTCCATCGTTTGGCTGGCAACTTGGCCGATGCTCTCGCCTGTAATAAGAGATTGAGCGCCGTCCTTGTGTGCTATTATTTCTGCTATCTTCATCATTAGCCTTCTCATAATAACGGTGGTTTGCGCCTTGGGGCATTTTTCGTATATTGCCATTTGTATATCCGTAAACGGTACAAGATGCAATTTGATTTCGCCTGCAAAACCGCTCACGATACGTCCAAGCTCAATAACCTTATCGCGTGCACGTTCGCTTGTATATGGATAGCTGTAAAAATGGATGGCACTGAGCGCCACGCCTCTTTTTGCTATCATGTATCCTGCTACCGGGCTATCTATGCCGCCCGAAAGTAGTAACATCGACCGGCCGTTGCTCCCTACCGGCATGCCGCCCGGGCCATACACCTCTCTAATATACACGAATGCTCGCTCGCGCACTTCAACACCCACCTTGATTTCGGGATTGTGCACGTCCACCTTGAGATTATCGAATCTCTCAAGCAGTAAGCCGCCCAGAAGCGGGCTCATCTGTTCCGAGCGCATGGGGAACTTCTTATCTGCACGCCTTGAAAACACCTTGAAGGTAGCTTCATCCTTCCCCTTTAATTCCTCTTCCATAAGGGAAATGGCTCCCTCTACTATATTATCCCAGTTCACGGGCAAGCAAAGTGCCGGGCTTACCGAGTGCACGCCAAACACGCGTGTAAGGCGCGAGATGGCATTTTCCACATCTTCATCCTTTAATCCATACACGTAGATGCGGCTTTGCGCCCGCTCCACCCTTGCGCCCAAACCATAGAGCGCATCGTTTATCCCTTTAACGAGCAAACGTTCGAAGAACGGGCGGTTTTGCCCTTTTAAGTGAATCTCCGCATAGCGAACAAGCAATACATGTTCCATAATTTTTTCCTTTGTTCCTTCCTTCTTACATTATGTAAGTAACTCTCATTATCTTATCGTCTTTGAAATTTTCGTAGTGTCGGCAAAGTTCTGTGAATGGCATTGAAGCATTGTTCCATCTCGACGAGTGTGCTTTGCGGGCTCAAGCTGAAACGAATAGCGCCATCCTGCCGCGGACC
>CAYJPI010000071.1:0-8830 GCA_964372005.1 uncultured Oscillospiraceae bacterium
GCGATGTGGTGGAAGGGCTTCCGGTGAGGAGAGAGGGCGGTTTTGCATCGAGCGTTACAATCGCTTATGGATGCGATAATTACTGTTCGTACTGCATAGTTCCTTATGTGCGCGGCAGGGAGCGATCGAGAATGCCCGAGGACATATTGAAGGAAGTTCGGGAGCTTGCGAAGGAAGGGTACAAGGAAGTTACGCTTCTGGGGCAAAACGTTAACTCCTATGGAAAGGATATAGGCTACAGCTTTTCGCGCTTACTTGCTGATATCGATGAAAAGGGCGAAATGGAGCGCATAAGATTCATGACATCGCACCCAAAAGATTTGTCGGATGAACTTATCGAAGCGATGGCAAAGCTTCCTAGAGTGGCGAACCACATACACTTGCCCGTTCAGGCAGGAAACGATGATGTGCTAAAGAGAATGAACCGTGGTTATACGCGCGAAAGTTATCTCGATACGGTGAAAAAACTGCGTGCAAAGGTAGAACATGTTGAACTTACCACGGATATAATAGTCGGCTTCCCCGGAGAAACCGAGGAAGAATTCCAAGATACCCTCGATTTGATGGAGGAAGTTGGATATGCGGCGGCATTCACCTTCATGTATTCACCGCGCGCAGGCACCGTGGCGGCGAAGATGGAAGATCAATTATCGGATGAGGAAAAGAAATCCCGATTGCAAAGGCTCAATGCTCTTCAAGAACGGATGACAAGGAAGAACAATGAGAAGTACATAGGATTTGAAGGCGAAGTACTTGTTGAAGGTTTTGACGACAGGGAAGAAGGATGGTGCTTTGGTAAGCTTACAAACTTCAAAATGGTTTACTTCAAGGGCGAAAGGGATCTCATCGGAACAAAAAAACGCGTTAAGGTTGAAAAAACTAACAATAATTCCCTGCTGGGGAAATTAATTTAACTTTGGAGGACAGAAAGATGATTTTAGATCAAGCAAGAGAATTGGGACTCGCTCTTAGCGAATGTGAAGAATTTGTACGCATGGCGAAGGCGAGCGCGGCTATCGAGGAGAATGAAGCCGTAACAAGCATGATAGGCGAGTTCCGCGAGAAGCAGGAACAGATAATGACTTTGCTCCAGAGTGAAGACGCAGATAAATCGGAGATGGTTACACTTACAAGCGATGTGGAAACATTACAAAATCAGCTCATGGAGAACCCGCCTTTTTGCGAGGCAATCGAAGCGCAAACCGCATTTCAGACGCTTATGCGCCGCGTAAATGAGGAGATAGGCGCTTGCATCGGCGGCCCAAGCCCCAACGGCGAAGAAGGTTGCCCCTCGAGCGGTTGCTCGGGTTGCAGCGGCTGCCACTAAGATAAATAAAGGAAAGCGGTGGACATATGGCGGGTAAGCTCACGCCGATGATGCGGCAATATCTCGAACTCAAGGAGAAATACAAGGATTGTATTCTCCTGTTTCGCTTGGGTGATTTTTATGAAATGTTCTTCGATGATGCAAAGACGGCCTCGCGCGAGCTTGAAATAGCTCTCACGGGGCGTGATTGCGGCCTTGAGGAACGTGCGCCGATGTGCGGTGTGCCGTATCACTCGGTGGACGGGTACATAAATCGCCTCATCCAAAAGGGATATAAGGCCGCCATATGCGAACAGATAACCGACCCTTCGGCAGGCAAAGGCATAGTCGAGAGGGATGTTGTGCGCGTGATAACGCCCGGCACGGTTATAGAGGAAACGATGCTTGAAGCATCGAGCAATAATTATATTGCCTCGGTTTGCTTGCATGGTGATTCTATAGGCATAGCGTATTGCGATGTGTCTACGGGGGCATTCATCACAGGCGAAATGAAGGTGCTTGATGCTCGCGTTACGCTATTTGATGAGCTATCGCGCATTGAACCTATCGAGGTTGTCGCAAACGATGCACTTTTATCCAACCAGTTCTTGAAGAAGCGGCTTTCATCGCAATACTATTTGCAAAATTACGGTGATTGGGCATTTGAAAGCGTGGGTGCGAAGAATAGATTGCTTTCGCATTTTGCTGTAGCGTCTCTAACCGTGTATGATATAGCGGAAAATTCTGCATCACTATCCGCCGCAGGGGCGTTACTTGCATACCTTCAGGACACGCAGAAAAACGCGCTTGGGCATATTAGTTCGCTAAAAAAGCTAAATAGGGGCAGGTTTATGGCGCTCGATGCGCCGACCATGCGCAATTTGGAATTAACCGAGCCACTACGCATGGGTGGGAGCAAAAAGCACACGCTTTTAAACCTACTCAACCGCACAAAAACCGCGATGGGCGGGCGCATGCTAAAGGCGTGGGTGAAGGAACCGCTCGTAAAGAAAGACGAAATTGAAAATAGACACGAAGCCGTGGAATTGCTCTACAAGGATGCACTAAAACGCGGCGAAATTCGCGAATACTTAAATGGCATATACGACATCGAAAGATTATCGAGCCGAATTGCTTACGGCACCGTTCACGCGCGTGATTGCGCTGCACTGCGAGCGACGTTAATTCTTGTGTCGCCGATAAAAGCGCTTGTGACCGAGCTAAAAGCGCCGGCATTCTTCCATATCGCGAAGGAACTCGACGAGATGGAGGATATTCGTTCGCTCCTTGAAGAGTCAATCGGGGATGAACCGCCGCTTAGCGTGAAAGAAGGCGGATTCATACGCGATGGTTATAACCAAGAGGTGGACGAACTTCGTGATGCGCTCAAAAATTCCAACCATTATCTTCAAAGGATGGAGGAAAGTGAGCGTGAGAGCACGGGAATAAAGAATCTTAAAATCAAATACAATCGTGTGTTCGGGTATTTTATCGAGGTGACGAATTCGTACCAGCATCTCGTGCCATACACATATGAGCGCAAGCAAACGCTCGCGAATGCCGAAAGATACATAACGCCGGAGCTTAAAAAGCTGGAGGAAGTACTCTTAGGCGCTGAAGAAAAGCTCGTCGCGCTCGAGTATGAGCTATTTACAAAGATACGAGAACGCCTCGGAGCATCTACACAGCGACTGCAAAAAAACTCCATGCTCCTAAGCATGCTCGATTGCTTTGCATCATTGTCCGAATGTGCGGCGGCTCAAGGATATGTGCGCCCTGAAATGACGGAAGACGGGAGCATCTCGATAGAGGGCGGCCGCCATCCCGTTGTTGAAAGAAGCATGAAGGATGGATTCATCGAAAACGATACCTTCCTAGATGATGAGGAGCAAAGGCTACTCATACTCACCGGGCCGAATATGGCAGGAAAGAGCACTTACATGCGCCAAGTAGCCCTCATAACATTGATGGCGCACATGGGTAGCTTCGTACCGGCAAGGCGGGCAAGAATATCCGTGACGGATCGCATATTTACGCGCGTGGGTGCATCGGATGATTTGGCGGCAGGGCAAAGTACATTCATGGTTGAGATGAGCGAGATGGCGAACATCTTGCATAATGCAACCGATAGAAGCCTTCTCATACTCGATGAAATAGGCCGCGGAACAAGCACATTCGACGGGTTATCGATTGCTTGGGCTGTGCTTGAATACATCGCCGCGAAGAACACATGTGGCGCAAAGGCACTATTTGCCACGCACTATCATGAATTGACGGAGCTTGAAGGCAAGCTTAGCGGTGTGATCAACTATCGCATAAGCGTGAAGGAAGTAGGCGAGGACATAATTTTCCTTCGCAAGATTATGCGAGGCGGAGCGGACAAGAGTTTTGGTGTTCAAGTAGCTCGCCTTGCAGGGCTTCCGCCGACGGTAATCGCACGAGCAGGTGAAATACTATGCAAGCTTGAAAGCGCGGATGTGAACCGCCCGAAAGCGGATTTATCGCAAAATGCGCAAAGCCAAACCACGGTGAAGGATGCTCGCATGGAGATATTCGATGAGATTATGAATATCGACGTGGATGCATTAACGCCGATTGCCGCACTAAATGCGTTAAACGAGTTGAAACAAAAAGCAAGGCTTTGTTAGCACAAGCCTAATTGTGCGTATACTGTAGGAGAAATACAAAATGGGCAAAATCGTTGTTCTCTCGCCCGCAATCGCGAACCAAATTGCGGCAGGTGAGGTGGTGGAGCGCCCCATAAGCGTGGTTAAAGAGCTTTTGGAGAATGCCATCGATGCAAAAAGCACCGCAATTACGGTGGAGATAAAGGCCGGAGGGGTAGATTATATCCGCGTGAGCGATAATGGTACGGGCATGGAAAAAGGAGACTGCCTTGTAGCGTTTTCCAGACATGCGACGAGCAAGATATCTGCCGCGGATGATTTGGCGCATATAGAAACATTAGGTTTTCGAGGTGAGGCATTATCATCCATAGCGGCGGTTGCACAGGTGAAACTAACAACCAGACATAAGGATGATGATACGGGCACAGTAATAGAGATTGCAGGCGGCGAAGTTAGAAAAAATGCTGAAATCGGATGCCCCGAGGGTACATCGATGGAGGTTACAAACCTCTTTTTCAATGTGCCTGCGAGAAGGAAATTCCTGAAGGGGACACGCACGGAAGGCGGATATGTTGCTGAGTATGTAACGAGGATGATACTGGCAAGGCCGGACATTTCATTTAGATATATAGCGGACGGGAAAACCCAATATCAAAGCACGGGTGACGGTGAGTTAAAAAACGCTATATACTGCATATACGGCGCGGATGCAATGAAACATATCATGCCGCTTTTGTTCGATGACGGATACATAAAAATAGATGGATACATAGGCGATGTATCTATGGCGAGGCCGAATAGAAATCGCCAAACTTTCATATTAAACGGAAGATACATAAAAAGCCCGCTTCTTTCAAGCGCATTGTCAAAAGCGTATGATGCGAGGTTGATGTCGGGGAAATATCCCTTTATCGTCGCTTACTTGAGCATATCGAGCTATGAAGTTGATGTTAATGTGCACCCCAATAAGACCGAGGTTAGGTTCACCAACGAAAGGCGAGTGTATGAAAGCATGATGCGCGCCGCATCGAGGGCGATAAGTACGCTTGAGGTGGAAAACATCGTATGGGGAGAGAAGGAACGAGCGAGCGAAGACGTAAAAATACGCTCATCAAATATAGAGATAGCGGAAAAAGTGCGAATGGCTCGCATTGGCGCCCAAAGCGACCTGCATGTGCAAGAGCAAAGTGAAATAGCTGTGCAAAAAATCATCGAACCGTCGATAAAAAAAGAGGACAATCCTTCACAAAGGATAATGCCGGTTATGGAAAAGCCAGCCTATCGAGATCCGATTTTTCCCGATTTAACTGCGAGTGTGGCATCGCCGCCGCGTGCAAGGGAAGCGATGAACGAAATTGAGATGGATGTAAAGCCGATAGTTTCGATAAAGTCATCCTTGCAGCGCAGGGAAGAGGAAGAAGTGGAGGCACAACGGGAGGCACAAATGCCGCCTGAAAGCTTTTTTGAAAAGGACGCTACGATAATCGCAGGGAAGGTGTTTTCAGGATACTGGATCGCACAACGCGGCGAAACCATGTACTTTATAGATCAACATGCCGCGCATGAGCGGATGCTCTTTGAAACGATGATGAAAACCACCATAGCTTCTTCATCGCAAAGATTGTTTTTGCCAACATATGTAACATTGTCGCCGGCAGAAGAGGAAGCGTATATGCAGTGCGAGGGCGTGCTTGAAGATATGGGCTTTGCATTTCAAGGTTTCAACGACCGCGTACTCGGAATTATCGGCGTGCCGCTTGCCCTTGCAAAAGCGGATATTGAAACATTGTTTCATGATGCGATGGGGGCGATAATGGCATGCGATGACGATGCGACGAAGGAGCTTCTAAAGGAGCGTATCATACAAAAGGCGTGCAAACATGCCATTAAGGCGAGCGATTCATTGAGCGAAGTGCAAATGGAAAAACTCATCGATGCATTTGTATTCGATGGTGTAACGCCAACTTGCCCGCATGGTAGGCCTGTTATGATACGTATGACAAAGCGCGAGCTTGAAAAGCTGTTCAAAAGGATATTGTAAGATGCAAAACGAGCGTATACGCATAGGCGTGATTGTAGGCCCTACGGCCAGTGGAAAGACAGGGGCGGCAATAGAGGCCGCAAAGATACTCGATGCCGAGATAATATCGGCGGACAGCATACAGATATATGAGAAGCTCGATATCGGTTCCGCTAAACCGAGTATGGAGGAGCGGCAGGGTATAGTGCATCATATGCTGGACTTCGTGGATCCGAGAAGGGATGATTTCAGCGTTGCATCCTTCAAAGAAAAAGCGGAAGAAATAATAAGAGACATACATGAGAGAGGGAAGTTTCCGCTTATCGTGGGAGGAACGGGTTTATACATAAATGCGTTGACGTATCCATTAAAGTTCGACGCTGTCCCCCGAGATGATGAAGTGAGAAAAATGCGTGAGAGCAAAGAGGAAGATTCGCCCGGGTACTGCTACGATAGGCTTAAAGAAGTGGACGAGGATAGTGCAAAGCGCCTCCATCCAAACGACAAAAAGCGTGTGATTCGCGCGCTCGAGGTGTTTGAGATATCGGGAAAGACCATGACTTCGTATGGAGCGGACTTTGCAAACGAAGCTGGGCAGGAACCCGAATTCGATGCAAGAATCGCAGGGCTTACAATGGAAAGGGAAAAACTTTACGAGCGAATCAATCTACGGGTGGACATTATGCTTCGCGATGGGCTTGAAGGGGAAGTGAGAAAGTTGTATAATGACGGGTATGATGTAACGCTACCTGCCTTGCAGGGATTATCCTACAGGCAATTTTACGACTACTTTGACGGGCATGAGGATTATGAAAATACCGTGGAGCGCATAAAGCGTGAAACGAGAAGATTTGCAAAAAGGCAGATCACTTGGTTCAAACGAGATAAACGAATCGAGTGGTTCAATGCCGAAGAATATAGTGACAAAAAAACACTGGGCGAAAGTATCGCCCGAATGATGAAAGGGGTAAAACAATGAGCGCACCGGGTATGCAGGATGCTTTTTTGAACCAAATTCGCAAGGACAAAATGCCATGTAATGTTCACCTAATGAACGGGTTTCTTTTGAAATCCTCGATTATAGTGGGATTTGATAATTTTGTGGTGCTTCTTTTAAGTGAGGGTGAGAGGCAAATGCTTGTGTATAAGCATGCGATATCATCCATCACTCCGGTTAGAACTGTGCCGTGGGATCACAAGAAGGAAGTGTAAGATGCGCATATACGAAAGCTTAGGCGTTGATACGAAAGTAGAAACGCTCGTGGATAATGCGGAAGCATCCCTAAACGAGGTGTTTTCACGTATTGATAAAACGGAGCAAATCAACCAGCTACGTGTGTTAAAAGCGTTTCAGGATGAAAATGTTGCCGCGCGCCATTTCGCATCCACTACGGGATATGGCTATGATGATGTCGGAAGGGATACCCTCGATCGCGTATTTGCAAAGAGCTTGTTCGCAGAAGATGCACTCGTAAGGCCGCATTTTGCAAATGGAACGCATGCGCTATTTATCGCGCTTGCAGGGATATTGATGCCGAACACCACGATGCTTAGTATCGCAGGGAAACCATATGACACTCTTGAAGAGGCAATAGGCATATCGGGTGAAGCATATGGTTCGCTCGCGCAACTGGGGGTTAACTACCGCCAGATTGATCTAATGGAAGATGGCTCGCTCGATATGAATGCGATACTCGATGCCTTGAAGGATGATACTATCAAGGTGGTTTATGTACAACGCTCGCGCGGTTATGCGTGGAGAAAATCGCTTACGGTGGACACCATAGGCGAAATGTGCAAGGCGGTAAAGAAAGTTCGAGATGATGTTTACATCGTGGTGGATAATTGCTACGGTGAATTCACCGAGGATAAAGAGCCCACATGTGTGGGAGCGGATGTTATCGCAGGGTCGCTTATTAAAAACCCCGGCGGTGGAATTGCCCCCACGGGAGGATATATAGCAGGCACGAGCGAGTGCATCGCAATGATAGAAAACAGGCTTACAGTGCCCGGAATGGGGCGCGAGGTTGGGTCGTATGCGGCGAGCTATGCGCCTTTTTATCAAGGATTGTTCCTCGCACCTCATGTAACTGCGCAGAGCATAAAAAGTGCTGCGCTATTTGCGGCGGTATTTGAATGCGTAGGCATGGAAACGCTTCCTTCAAAAGATGAAATTCGAAGCGACATCATACAGTCGGTAAGATTTAAATCGCCCGAGGCACTAATTGCATTTTGCCAAAGCATACAAAGGGCCGCGCCCGTCGATAGCTTTGCTGTGCCCATGCCATGGGATATGCCGGGCTACAAGCACCAAGTTATCATGGCGGCAGGGGCATTCGTGCAGGGGTCGAGCATCGAGTTGAGTGCGGATGCGCCCATAAAAGAACCTTATATCGCTTATGTGCAGGGAGCTTTGACCTATGCTCACGGCCGCATCGGCGTTATGCTCGCTTTGGATACCTTGGTGAAAGAAAAAATTGTTTCGCTGTAGATAATGTCGACACTATCCAAAAAGAGGTAATGTAAAATGAATGCATGTGTGCTGGAAAAAACTAAGAATTGCACTGCTTGCGGCGAATGCGATATATGCGACATGAATCCGCTAAAACTATGTGACAATTGCTGTAAATGTATCGATGGGGGAGAAAGTGTTGACTTTGCGAAAATCCCCGTGTCAAAAGTGATGGTAGAAAACGATAATTAAACCGATCCCCCTTGCATATGATGAAATAAAGCATATCAAGGGGGTCGTGCATAGTATGGATATTTCGCCTTTCGTCGCGCGAGAGAATGGCACAAAGATTCGCGCCTTTTCAGGAAAAAGCAAAAGAAAGAGCCGCACAAGGAAGAGCTATAATTCGAGAACGGAAAGATACG
>CAYJPI010000072.1:0-881 GCA_964372005.1 uncultured Oscillospiraceae bacterium
GCGGCCGACGATATATCGGTTGCCGGCATGGATGTGCACGATGCAAGCGACATCATAAGCGGCGAAGAGGGTACGCATGTCAAAATCGAATGGGTATCGCACATGGACGGTACGGCGCACACCGCGCATATCACCAGGCTCGACGGTACATCGCCACAGGTTGAACAAGGACGCATGCTCGACGATAATATAGGCTATGTGCGCGTTGATTCATTCTCCGGGGACTGCGTGGAGCAGTTTGAAGAGGAGATTAACGTGCTGATAGATGCTAGGGCTAAAAGCCTTATAATCGACTTGCGCAATAATCCGGGCGGCGAACTTCCAAAAGTAGTAGAGATGGTAGACTTTGTGCTCGAAAGCGGCGTAATCCTCACCGTCGAGGATGTTCACTCAACAATACAAACATACGAAGCCACCGCAGGCGGAATTGATCTTCCGATTGCTGTTATAATTAACGGGAGCAGTGCATCGGCAAGCGAAGTATTCGCAGGTTCTTTACAAAAATGGGATGCGGCCACGATAGTAGGCGAAACATCATACGGAAAAGGTGTGGTGCAAACCACGAGAAAGCTCGCCTCGAACGGAGGTTATCTGCGCATCACCACCGCGGCATATTATCTTGCGGACGGTACAAAGGTGGATGGGGTCGGCATCACCCCCGATATAGAAATATCGCTTGCGGACGATTTATCCGCGCAGGATATTTACCACATAGACGATTCCGAGGATAACCAGCTTCAAGCTGCAATAGAGTTTTTAACCGGCGAAGCAGATCATACCAGCAGTGCAGGCATGTGACAGCGGATGTATGTGAGCACCGCATCCGCCATGCGCGCATGGCCTAATTTGTTCGGATGCAGTCCGTCATCGCTGACAAAGCG
>CAYJPI010000072.1:891-8770 GCA_964372005.1 uncultured Oscillospiraceae bacterium
CACGTATCCCTAAAAGTGGCGTGTTTGTTTTGTTGGCCACGCGCGTTAACACACTATTGTACATTTCATGCCATCTAAAGATATACCCGATATCACCGAGCCAGCCCTCGATGTTGCGCTCCTTGTCCACATTTCCACCGGTGAAAAAATTAAAATAGCGTTGTGGGTCGATAGGCGGAAGATTGAACAGCACCGGCCGTATGCCGGACTCTGTTACAGCATCGATCATGCTTTCGAGCGTTTTTGCATATTCTTCGGGAGATACATGTGGCGTGTGCGTGCCCGTGGGGTCGCTGGCTATCGCCTCCCAGTCATGGTCGCAATCGTTGCCCCCAACAGCCAAGACGACGAGCGCAGGGCGCGGCAAAGAGGTTTGCTTGAGTCGTTCGGTTAATACGCTATATGCCTGCGTGCTCACTCGCCCAAACTTGGATAGGTTTTCAACCGCCGTCTTTAACTGTGATGCGACAAGGGGCAAAAAGCCATCTTTACCCAGCAGAATATGGCGTTTACGCTCCTCATGGTAGCTAACGCCCTTGGTTATACTATCTCCCACCACCAAGATGGGGCGATCCGATATTTCGGTTTTCTGTGGTCTCACATCAACAAACATAGTTAGCCTCCCTATTGTTTTACTATAAAAATAGCATGGACAGTGCGTCCTCGGGTACGGGTGATTTAAGCAAAAAGTGAAGCGCGTAACCGTCCAGCAATGCAAAGTACGCCGGGCTCATCTCACGAAAGGTATCAGCGCGTTGATTTGACACCTTTAACGATGCCACCTCGAGCATCACGCACCACTCACGCGTTTTTGTGCGGAAGCGGGACAATAGTGCATCATTGCCGCCCATTGCTTCACTAAGGAGTATGAAGCGCAAACGAAGTTCATCCTCATCGGCAAGAAGCAGGCGCGTTAATGCACCTATGGCTTCTTTAACAGGTTGGTCTCCCGATAGCGTGGATATCCATGTGAACAACTGTTCCGTCATCCGCGTGAGATGCGCATCGGCTATATCCGCAACAAGATATTCCTTCGAGGGATAATGATAATACAATGTCCCCTTGGATATCTTCGCCGCCTTCGCTATATCCGCCAGCGATGAAGAATGTATTCCACCTTCGCGAAATAACTTCGTCGCCGTACTTCGAATTATTGCGCGCGTACTGTCAAAATGTTGTTCTTTCTTAGCCATCTTATGTTTCCTCTCCTTATAACAACTCCGGACGTGTTAACACGTTTCCCCTCCGGATTTTATTAGCGTTTTTCTCGGTCATCAATCATTGTATTGTTTGGTTAAATCGGTCGGTCGACCGACTTCCTTTGTAGTATAACAGCATTATTTCACGCTGTCAAGAGTGTATTTATCCAAAATTTTGCTCGGTTTTAGGCTGATTCGTTGCATTTCGTTAAGACGCATTGCTAAAAATCGGACAGTCGGCCGAATGCCATTAAAATATCACTTTTTTCACCAATAACGGTTACATACCCTTGAGGGCATAAAAAGCCCCTCCGCGCAATGCGGAGGGGGCTTTTGTATCACGAAGGTATACTTATGCACTTTGTTGGTGCACATAGGCTCGTTATGATTTTCTTAGCTTTACAACCGCAAGCACCAATGACCCGAGCAGTACAAGCATTACGCCGCCAAGCGCATAGATAACATATTCAGGCAATGCCGGCGGTGCATTGGTAGTATATGCCGGAACAGGTACATTGATCGGCGGGAAAGGCGCCCCTGCTACTGCAGGTACCGAGGGAACTGTTGGCAGCGATGTCCCCGTCGCCTCGGATGCCGTGGAAATCCCCGCGTCGGGTGGAGTGAACAGCCCCGTTATATCATCCGCGAAATACGGAGCTTCCAGCGTTTGAAGGTCACCCGAGCTTGCGCCATTGAGAGCATCCATGCGATCCTCCCATTCCTCCTGTTCGGCAGGATCATCCGTTTTCGGTGGATCCGTTCCGAAAAGTTCTTCAAGCATCGATAACGGGTAATATTCACGGTCGCGTTCCGCATGCAGTGCGGTGTCACTCGTAATGATGATTTCGCCGCCACCGTCCCAGTCGATTATAACCGTAACATCGTCGGACTGTTCGAGCGCAACCATTACATCCACAGGCATTTGGTCGTAGCTTCTCGCGTTTACTCGCAAATACGAATTACGGTTCGCATCATCAATTCTATCCTCAACCGTCTCCCAAAACTCGAGCGCACGCTGTTCGGTATCGAGCACCTCGAGCCCTGTCATGCCGCCTGCATCCCAGCCGATAACCATCTCTTCGCCGAGCATTTCGCTCGTCACTTCAATTACAAGGCCTTCTTCGGCCTTCACCACGGAAATAACGCCATCCGCATCAGGCTCGCTTCTACCTTCCTTGTTCGGCTTGGCATATGCATTCTGCGCGCGCATAGCCGCAACGAAGGTATCGTCCATATCCGTCCCTGCAGGATAGGGAATTTGCAAATCGACATGTCCGCCGATTAGCAAGTCCTGGTTCTCTTCGCCTCCGCCTTCCATGATGATTCTCATGAAAATATGTTCATCCATTCTTTCGATGAGCTCACGAAGGAAGTCCGGCATGCTTTCGATTAGATTTTCGCCCACGCTTTGAGATATCGTTTCGATCGTTACCTCGATTTCGTCAATTTCTTCCTCGGTTATACCTTCGGGGAATTCCGCCTCGGCATAATCGATTATGCCAAGTTCATCCCTTCGTGTTGGTTCGCCCATTACAAACGAATCAGCCTCTTCCACTTCGATGCTGTATGTGACGATTTGCCCCTCGTACGTAACCGTTATCTCATGCGTGCCCATTTTCATGAGCACTTCGTTGCCGGGATCGATCATCAAAGTGGTAACGGCAACGGGGTCATGCGGTATTGCGCTCTTCATGGTGGGTATTATGGTTATGCCTTCGAGGTTCAGTTCATTATCAAGCAGCCATTGGTAATCCACCTGTTCTCCCGAGGGTTTCGTCCCGAAGGCTATGCTCGTTACAACATCCTCAACATAAATCATGAATGTACCGGTGTAGGTAATTCCATTGTGGACTTTGGTAACGGAAATCTCCATGGATCCTATACTGCCCTCGCCTGTTGCATCCTTATCGTAGCCCGTTATATCATCCCTGGTGATATACACTTTGAAAGGAGGAAGCCCGAGCGTTTCGTCAAACTGAACATAGAAGTGTGCATCGCCCAAGTCGATATCCTCGCCCAGCGTAACCCTATTCGGCGTGGATTGTAGTTTTGCGGAATATCCGCCTACCGGTGGGTGAATTGCACGAACCGGCACAGATATTTCTAATTTTTCGTAAATATACCCGGCACTCGGGGTAAATGTTAACAGTACAGAGGCATATTGATTGTAATCCTCTTCGGCGATGGTATCAGCCATTGTTACGGTCACCGTGGCTGTAGAGTTATCATACTGTATATCCTTAATCAGATTGTATGTATCCGCCTTCGACGGGCTCGCCAAAGCATAGAAGCCCGAGTTTTCGGGATGTGTTCCTTCTATTGTATGGAAGGCATCCCTTACGCCCAAATCTTCTGATACCGAGAAAGTCAAAACCGCGCCTGCCGATCCTTCTATCTCAAAATCAGTATTATATGTAAGCTTACGAAGCTCAACGATGATCTTTAGCGGTATATCCAAAGAGAAGGTCCTTGTCGGGTCGTTGGATGCGGTGCCGGTAACAACCAGCGATACATCATGCTCGCTCTCCCTATCGAACAAGCTATCAACGGGCTTTAGTAGCATTTCCACATAGTCGCCCGGTCCGAGCGACGCGCTCTTGAGCTTATCCACATCGGGATACATGGGATATGACAGCTCCGCGAACGATGCACCATCCTTACCCTCAACTTTGATTTCAATATCTGTCCAAGTAGCGTTCCCCTCTTCGGGGCTGGGGTTGATTAAGAAGTATGTCAATCCTTCATGCGGTTTTGTATCATCCACATAAACGTAAGTTACAACTTCTAGGCTTGAAAGCGAGCCTCCGTCATCATCGGTTGAAAGTATGGGATCTGCCCACGCACTTACGAATGCGCCCGTCACCGCGATGTCCTTTGTCATGTTGAATCTAAGTGTATTTTTCGTCCAATCTTCCGAACCGCTCGGGCTTATATCGCTCGATGCCCACTTATCAAAAAGGAATCCGTTTGCGGGCGTTGCGGTCAATGTTACTGAAGCGCCGGCAGGGATTTGTGCCGTTCCGCCCGATAAGTCTATCGTCACGCTCGGACTACCGGTTACAATATAGTTTCCTGTTATCTCTCCCTCGTTTTCCGTTACACCTGCGGGTAGCCCCGCAGTGAGGGTATATGGGCCATCTTCGGCCGGGGTTACTCCCGTAGATTGTGTAGTGGCGGTTTGCTGCGTTGTCCCCTCTATTCTCACGCTCACCACCTGATTGTTTGTGTCGGGAGTCGACGAGCCAACGAGGGTGTTGCTCTCATCGATGAAGAACGAGCCCGTTCCGCTCACACCCGAAAGCGCACGGAAAGTAATGTTAAAAAGCTTCGTGTTGCCCGAATAACTCCTTAGAGAGCTCGAAGATACATTAACTATGCCGTTAACGCCATTGGTCGATGTATTTATCGTACCATTGTACATGCCAGGATAGTCGAAGCTGTTCGGCTCAACGGCAAACAATGTCGCATCATAATGAACGGCGAATTTCGCGGATGTATTGCTGCGAAAATCCCCGGAAATGAGCACGCTGGCGGTAACCGTTTCCCCCGCCTTCATGCTTGTTTTATTCATCATCAATTCAAGTTCTTCACCATAGGCCATCGCATTTTGCGCCGGAAACATGGTAAGAAGAAATACTCCCACCATAATAAGTGCACATATTCCCTTGTAGGTGCGCCAATTCATGCGCTTTACCTTTTTTTGCATAAAAATATCCTTTCGTTTTCGCCCAATGTCCAACAAAGGGGTCTACAATCCCCTTACTGAGTATCAAAAAGTATTCTGTACACACTTTTTTGAGCTAATTTACAGTATAAGGGACTATGTCCCCCCCTATACTATATTACATGTATATAGTAGCATATTATTACCCTCCATACAATTGTTTTTTGCCATTAGAGGACAAAAAAAGTGGTTTGCATTTCATTGAATCTATGTTATAATGTTAGACAATTATACACTTTGGCCGGACTAGGCCATTCATGAAGGAGTAGAACGGTAATATGGCAAGAGGTGGTTTTCGCCCCGGTGGAATGGGCGGTGGAATGGGCGGCATGAATATGCAACAGATGATGAAGCAAGCTCAAAAGATGCAGCAGGACATGGCTCGCATGCAAGAGGAGATTTCCCAAAAGGAATTCACCTCACAATCCGGCGGCGGTATGGTAAAAGTAACCGTTACGGGTGAAAAAGTATTAAAATCGATTGAGATCGATCCGCAGTGCATAGATCCCGATGATGCCGAAATGCTACAGGATCTCGTAATTGCCGCAGTAAACGAGGCGTTACGCGTTGCCGATGAAGCTACGCAAAGCGAAATGAGCAAGGTTACCGGTGGTATGAACCTCGGGTTTTAAGCGAGGGGTAAATGGCGACTATCATTGAACCCATATCGCGGCTTGCGGCGCAGCTCGGGCGCTTACCGGGCATAGGCTCAAAAACGGCTCTTAGGCTCGCCTATCACATACTTGATGTCCCGAAAGAGCAGGCGGCATCGCTTGCAAACGCCATACTCGAGGCACGAGAGACGGTTGTCCCCTGCCCTGTGTGCGGCGGCTATACCGATGATATTCCCTGCACGCTTTGCAAGGATGCATCGAGGAATGCTTCACTTATATGTGTCGTTCAGGAAGCTAAGGACATACAGGCGATGGAAAAGGCGCGTGTATTTCGCGGACAATATCATGTTCTCGGCGGAGTTATCTCCCCTATGGATGGGATAGGCCCCGAGGACATACGCATAGATGAGTTGCTTACACGCGTGAAGGAAGATGGCATTCGCGAGGTGATATTGGCAACCAATCCGGATGTAGAGGGCGAAGCAACGGCTACATACATAGCGAAGCTTCTTCGAAGGCAAAGCGATAGCGTGCAAACAACCCGTATCGCCCACGGTATACCCATTGGCGGCCATCTCGAATATACAGACGGGGTGACACTCGCCAAAGCACTTGAAGGAAGAAGAGAGCTGTAATTTCGGCTCAAATCCAGCCAGATTAAGGTGGTTTTCTTTCAATGTAGTTGTATTGTGAAAGAAAATTCGGTTTTTTGTTCATATTTTGAAACCATACCGCCACATCCTGCGTCTATACTGTATATGGACTCGTTCGTCCGTTACATTAAATCGAAAGGAGGTCGTGCATTATGAAAAAACGCTTGGCTCTATTGGGTGCGTTTGCTCTTAGTGTGCCCTTCCTTTTTGCATGCGCGCCTATTGCCCCGGCAAGTCAAGATCATGCGGCGATAGATGAACGTGTGCTTTTGGATGCTCGTTTACAGTATCGCGATGCATCCTTGGTGGTTTCCGCATCATGCATCGGCTCTCACCTCGATTCGAATGGTGAAACGCGTATCGATATGCGCATCGACGAAGTTTTTGCAGGAGATGCCGCAGAAGGCGACCACTTCCACTTCACCGATGAAAATGTCACCGTGGGCAATTCGTACCTGCTATATCTTACGCAGGATGAAACCCCCGTCCACTATTCGGAGGATACAGCGGGTTACGACCTCGTGTCGGACGAGCCGCATACCATAGTGGACGGCGAAGTTCTCTTTGGTGATGTGCATGTGCCTTTCTCTATGATCGAAGAGGATATGGATGTGATGGCATCCGAGATCGACGTGCCTGCCCCCGTTTACTACTACGATGGTATAGTAGCACTCGCTCATGCGGCGCAGGAGATCGTTATCGGCCGCGTGCTCGAAGTGCCCGAACCGGAAGAGATGCTTTTCGTCTCGCGTGACGGCGGATCGTCGAAGCGAGAGCAATCGGTCGCTTCGATAGTGAGCATAGAGACATATGGTAGTGTAAAAGGCGCTATAGGTTATGGCGAACAAATTTCGCTTGTGCATAGCCCGTCGAGGGTGCACAGCGTGATAGATGAGGCAACGCTCAGGTCGATGTCGTTCGATGCCGCATCGGTGCCTGCGCTAACAGAAGGAGGATTGTATTTGTTCTTCCTGATGGAAAGCCCGGGCGGCAAGCAGGATTATTATTTCTTGATGAATCCCGTGCAGGGCTTTGTGGGTGTGGAGGATGAGCAAATTTTCGTTGCCCCCGATAATCTGTCTTTGATAGGTTATAGAAGCTTCACTCAGCTTGTTGAAGCGCTACAGCATGCAATGACGCAAACGCCTCCATCGACCGTTGGTTCGTTGGAAGTGACGCAGTAGTTTAGTCACCGTTCAACGCCCTTTATGGGGCACTTCGTGTAAAATTGAATGAGAATATTAAAACCACCCATGTATGTGCCGCCTAATTTGAGCACAGAATGGGTGGTTTGTAGTTTATGTGATGATGGTGGCCGTATTAAAAGCTCTGATCTCTATAGAAATCTTCGATCCACTTATCGAAAAGACCGACATATTTTTTACCCTTGATGGAGTATTCAAAAGCATTTCGTGCACACTGCACCAATTCCTGCTCGGTAAAGCCCATGCGCTCGATTGCAATCGCATATTCCTGCACAACATCTACCATGTACGGCGGATCATCCGAGCTTATCGATATGGGCACGCCTGCGCGCATCATGGTAATTACGGGGTGGTTTTCATAGCTCTCCGCTTCTTTTGTGTATACATTGGCGGTGGGGCAGCAGGCACACAGGATCTTGTTTTGCGCCAAGTATTTTAGTAGCTCAGGATCTTTCCCCGAGGAGAGTCCATGGTCGATTCGCTG
>CAYJPI010000073.1:0-2341 GCA_964372005.1 uncultured Oscillospiraceae bacterium
ACAAGTTGTGTGATGCGAGGCTATGCAGCAGGTGCCGTTTACTACGCCCGAAGCTTCGACGATCTCCATAATTTCTTTAGATATATCATGAAATGTGGGTATCCATCCTCTTGACTGCAACTCTATTTCCTTTTGTACTACTTTGAACTCCATACTCTTATCCTCCAAATTATTATTCTGGCCACAACCCTTTGTGTAGCTTTATTATAAAATACAGTAGTAAATTTGTCAATATAATTTTCTTTTTTCTTTCTATTTTATATTGATTTACTTTTTATTGTGTGGTAGAATGATAAAAAACAAAGGAGGTAAGTTATGAAAGCTGAAACATTGGCATGTGTAAAGGAAGCATATTCTATCGAATCCCAATGTTTAATTGAAATGCTGAACCATTTTGATGAACAGTCATTCACTAAAGCCGTTGAAGCGCTCAAGGCAGCACCTCGCATCGGAACGACGGGATGTGGACATTCGGGCATTATGTGTAGGCATTTTTCTCATCTTTTATGCTGTATCGACAGACCGTCGCGCTTTATATCCCCGGCCGAAGCGATTCACGGCGCAACGGGATTCTTACAAAAGGGTGATGTTATGGTTTTCGCCTCGCGTGGCGGCAAAACGAAGGAGCTCATGCCCATTCTTGACATCTGCAAGAAAAAAGGTATCATTATTATAGCTATTACAGAAAATTTGCAATCGCCGATGGCGGAGCAGGCGGATATCGTATTAAAGCAATATGTCAACCGCGAAGTGGATAGATATAATTGCCAAGGAACGACCTCCTCAACCTCGCTTTGCATGATTTTCCACACACTTCAAACCGCTTTAATCGAAGAAACGGGCTACCAAGTAGAGCAGTTTGCATTGGTACACCCCGGCGGTGCGGTAGGTGAAAGATTAAACCAATAGCGCAAAAGGAGAAACTTATGCGTCCAACCGAATCAAAGATCGACATTCGCCGAAAGGCAATCATAGACATACTAAACGAAGAAGGCCAGGTTCGCGTGGCACAGCTTAGCGAACGCTTGGGCGCAACTGTCGTTACCATTCGAAGCGACCTTCAAGCCCTCGAGCAGGATGGATACCTCGAGCGCGTCGCGGGCGGCGCAGTGAGCGCAACACAGAATTTCTTTAACCGCGACTTCCTACGCAAAAAGCAGGAAAATGTCGAGGCGAAAAAGAAAATCGCCGCGCTCGCCGCAACCTTAATACAGGATGGTGACACGCTCTTCATCAATTCGGGAACGACGAATTATTTTCTTTCCGCCGAACTCATGAGGCATAAGAACCTTCGCATAGTAACGAACTCACTTATAAATGCCGTGGAGCTTGCAAACAATCCTTCATTCCATGTGATTTTGCTCGGCGGCGAACTGAATTCCACCGATTCCTTCACTTACGGGAAGGATTTGATGGAGCAGATACAAAAGTATCAAGCAAAGTATGCGTTCATCTCCGTGATGGGCATAAATGAAAACGGTGTTACCACGCTCCACGCGCAAGAAGCCCTCGTCGATGAAATGATGATGAATCAATCGGAAAAAACGGTAGTGCTTGCTGATAAAAGCAAGATGGGAATCGCAGGCTTTGTCCATTTATGTGGTTTGGATAAGATCAATGCCGTTTTAACAGAGAACGAGGCAAACCTCGACGTTATCAAAGCGTTAACGAATAAGAACATAGAAGTAATGATGAATTAGATGTGGCAAATACAACTTTGCACCAAAAATATAATGAAATGAGGACAACAACATGTCTACCCTTCTTTTACCTTTCGGATACCCCGGCTACCCTTTGAATGATCTTGAAAAGCACATAGAACAGTCCAAGTCTTTTTTGAAAGACCTCGGGGTGGATTTTGTATCTACCAACAATATTATCAACTTGGAGGATTGCGACGCGGCAATAGAAATCGCAAAGACGGATAATTATGATGCTGTAATCGTGTTACTTACTTGCTGGGTTGAAAATGCAAATGTAACACGCATACTCTCTGCGGCAGGCTTAGAGAATAAGCCCCTGCTACTATGGTCGCATGATAATATTTGGAGCGAAAAGGAGCAGTGTACCATCTCATACGGTGCAATCGCCATCGCGGGCGTATTGCGCGAGGCATTCGAGGAATTTGAGTATAATTTCAAATTTGTAATAGGTAACCCGAGTGATGAAAAGCTTGGCGAAAAAATCAAGGATTTCAATAATGCTACGAGCGCTATGGCACGCCTACGTAACGCACGTTTGGGAATGTTCGGCTACTCTTCGATGGGTATGTACACCGGCCTTGGCGACCACATGAAAGTAAAGAAAATTTTCGGGACTGAAACCATACATGTAGACCAGT
>CAYJPI010000073.1:2351-8753 GCA_964372005.1 uncultured Oscillospiraceae bacterium
CACATTTGGATGAATGTTCACCCGAGGATTTGGCGAGGGAGAAGGAGGAACTAAAGCGTGATTGGGATATAGCGCCCGTGGTAACCGAGGATTTGCTCGATAAAACCGCCGCGATATATTTGCGGCTATTAAAACTTGTAGCATCAGAAAAGCTCGATTCAGTCACCGTAAAATGTCAATACGAGATGTCCAAAGATTATGGTTTTACCCCTTGCGTGGCTTTGTCTTTGCTTGGCGGTGATATGCCTGTTTCTTGCGAGGGTGATGTGTATCTCTTGCTTTCGCAAATGGTTTTATCATATATCTCGGGAGAGACTACGACCTATGGCGATATGCTTGCCTTTGTCGAAGGTGGAATGATTTGCGCGGCATGCGGCTTCGCGCCCAAGAGCTTCTTGAAGGCGGAACGCCCACGGCTTGATAAGCACACAGCGCTATACGATGGAATGCTCATAACCAGCTCCTTCAAAGCACAGGACGTAACCGTTATCCGCCTCGCCAACGACAAGCAGGGCTTCAAAATGCACTTGATTGAAGGTTACACGGAAGAACTCACGGGCTTCCATGAAATTGACTGCCCCGCATACTCAGGCTCGGTAATTAAATTCAAAAACAAAAATGTCGAAGAGTTTAAGCAGGAAATCATGAGCCAGCACTATGCAATAGTCCCCGGCAACCATGCAGGCGCATTGCGTGATCTGTGCAAGCTTATGAATATTCGCGTAGTTTGATTAAGGCCTAACCTACACTGTAAAGCAAACCAATAAGGAGTACTAATATGTCCATCATTGCTATCGACTTAGGTACCACGAATATTAAAGTAGGTTACTACTCCGATGATATGCAAATGCTCACGAGCGAATCGGTTGAGGTAAAGTACATACGCGAAGGCGTTTTTGTCGAATTCGACCCCTGCGAATACTTCAACTCGCTCGCCGGTGCAATTTCGCGCTGTGCAAAGGGATATTCCGGCAATAGCGTTTCCCAGATTGTTTTAACGGGTCAAGCCGAATCGCTCGTTGTGCTAAACGGTGACGGCAACCCGCTTTGCAACGGCATATCGTGGCTTGACAATCGCTCTGAAGCGCAGTGTGTTGAGCTGAAAGAAAAGTTTGATTCTGAGCTTTGCTATAAAATAACCGGACAACCCGAGGTTATCCCAACTTGGCCTATCACAAAGATGTTGTGGCTAAAGCAGAATTCCCCCGAGGTATTCAACCAAGCCGCACATTATTTGATGCTCAAGGATTATATCCAGTATAGGCTCACCGGCAAAATGTACGGCGAACTCTCCATCTACAACTTTACTCACTATTTTGATATCACAAAGAAATGCTACTGGGATGATATCCTCGATTACGTCGGTATTCGTAAGGATCAATTGCCTGAATTGGTGGAGCCTTGTACCGATATCGGAGAAATACTTCCCGAAATGCATGACCTACTGTCCATTGAAAACAAAGCACATGTAAATGTAGGAACACTCGATCATTTCGCGGGCATGATAGGTACAGGCAATATCCGTCTCGGCACGATAAGTGAATCTACGGGAACCGTTATGTCAATTGCAACAATGGTGGATGCACCTCGTTTTAATGAGTACCATGTCGGCTGTCATTATGGGCCGTTTAAGAATTCTTATGTCATGCTTGCAATCTGCGAAAGCGGCGGAATCAGCCTTGAATGGTTCAAGCGCCAATGCATGGGCGATACGGGGTATGCAGAAATTAGCGAAGCCCTCAAAACAAAGAGCATAAATAAAAACTTGCTCTTCCTCCCCTACGTTAACGGAACGAATGCCCCCGATTTTAATCCCGATGCTCTCGGAGTATTCTATGGGCTTGATATGACCGTTGATAAATTCGACATGGCTTATGCTGTTATGGAGGGCGTTTCGCATATGCTCGCCCAAAACATTGAGTTTTTTGACTTGCTCGATATTAGAACAACCGAGATACTTGCAACCGGTGGCGGCGCACGATCTGATGCTTGGTCGCAACTCAAGGCAGATATCACAGGAAAAGTTGTTGCCGTTCCCGATAATGAAGAAGCTGCTTGTCTTGGCGCCGCTATGATCGGTGCAGTCGCCGCAGGTATTTACCCGAATTTCGATGCGGTTATATCAAAATGTGTATCAATAAAAAAACGTTTTGAGCCTAAAGAGTCCGATGTATTGAGGAAAAAGCATGCTAAGTATATCGCGCTATATGATGCTCTACGTCCTGTGTTCAGTGAGAGGTAACAATTCTCAACCATAAATCGGTCATAATCCAATTCCCCTACCCTCATTTTCTTATACGATAAAAATGGAAACCCCGATTTGAAGGTTTCCATTTTTCCATTTCGAGTATACAAAGGCCAAATCAGCGTATCCTATACTGTTTTCTATACTTTGCCGGCGTTATGCCTTCCTTCTCTTTGAATCGGCTGATGAAGTGGCCGTCGTTCCAAAAGCCTAACGTTTCCGCAATTTGCTCTATCGGTAAAGATGTTTTGATGAGCAGGTACTTTGATTTAAACAATCTTCGATTCATTATATACGCTTGTGGTGTTTGCCCATATCTTTTCTTGAACATCTTTGTTAAGTACTGTACGCTTACGTTACAAATACTCGCGAGTTGTTCATTGCGTATGGTGTCGATAAGGTGTGCATCGATATATGCTTCCACCTTCTTCAGTGCCTCTTTCGCGCCGCCCACTAAAGCGTCATTGTTGCTTGATTGCAGTAATGTTATTAGTATTTCGTAGATTTCCACGGATGGGATATATCTTTCATCTATCATCAACCGCTGTTGCAGCGCGGAAAGCCGGTCGCATACGGTATTGTATGTCTGCGAGTCGATCAATGGCCCAAACTTCGATACGATATGTTTTGATATCCTTTCACTGTCACCGCCATAAAACTCAACCCATGTCTTCGCAAGTGGAAACTGTGGGTTTGATGAATACGAATGCCCCTCCCCCGACGGTAGAATCACTATTTGATTTTCCTTCATCTCCCATTCTCTTCCGGCATAGGTCAAAGTGCCTTTTCCTGATTGTATGCAAAAAATTTCGCAATACGGCGAGCAGTCCCTCGAAACACGAAAAACACCGGGTATCTGCCTTTCAACGCCGGTTCTACTTACCATGAGTCGTATTTCATCAAGCACTATTTCGTATGGAGATAAATAGTAGTATGAGTGCCAGGTAGGTTCTCCGCTTACCACCAATTCATCGCAGAAATCTCTTTCGGATAATTTGCCCATAATACCCCCTTCGTTTTGTACTATTTTATATCGCACAGTGACGAGGGTCAAGGTTAATTTCATATCATTTTGTGCGTTTGTCATATATGGTTTCTCATCGCATTTCTTGCTATTATGTATACACAATCATCATCTTTATGGAGGTAACCGATAATGACAGCCAAAGAACGTTTTTATAGGACAGTGGCGCGCGAAAGCGTGGATAGGCCGGCAGTTTGGATGAGTGCACCTGTCGGACGTGAGCTTGATCTTGTATGTAAGCATTATGGCGTTAGCAACTGGCATGACTTACAGCTTAAAGCAGGCGATGATGTGTATGCCTTCGATATTCCATATGACTCGGGCTATGCTACGCATATCGCGGCGGCATTCGATTGGTATCAGAACGGAACGAATGTCGACCCCGAGCATCGCACCCTCACCGCCGACGGTTTTTTTAAGGACATCGACGACCCTGCCGACATCGATACCTATCCTTGGCCCGATCCCACAAAGTATATCGACGCTGATGAGGTAAGGCGGCGCTGCGAGGCCGCACCAAAGGACCGAGCATTGCTCGCGCAGGTGTGGAGTGCTAACTTTCAGGATGCCTGTGCAGCTTTCGGTATGGAACAGGCCCTCATAAATATGATTACCAATCCCGATATGTATCGCGCTGTGGATGAGCGCATACTATCCTTCTACCTTAAAGCTAATGAAGTTGTGTACGAAGCTTCAAAAGGCCTTCTCGATGCCGTTATCATCGCTAATGATTTCGGCTCACAGGAGAACCTCATGCTCAGCGTGGATATGATACGCGAGTTTGTTATGCCTTCCGCAAAAAAACTCGTCGACCAAGCGCATAGCTATGGCGTAAAGGTTATATACCATTCTTGTGGGGCTATAGCCGAGGCGATACCACTTCTTATCGACATCGGGGTGGATATAGTTCATCCCATACAGGCCACCGCCGCTAATATGAACCCCCGCATACTAAAAGAGCGTTTCGGCGACCGTGTATCCTTCTGCGGCGGCGTTGATATCCAAGACTTGCTCCCCTGCGGCACACCCGAAGAGGTTAAATCCGCGGTTATGGAACTTCGCGACATTTTCCCTACAGGGCTTATCATCTCCCCCAGCCAAGGTGTGATACTCGACGACGTTCCTCCCATAAATATACAAGCAATGTTGGAAGCCGGATTGAAATAGCCGCGTATTTGCTTAAAGCTACATTGACGTATTATTCACCTTGCTGTATAATCGATATAACAAAGCTTTTCACATGCTCGGAGTACTATATTGCGAGCATGTGAAAACGAAATGAGTGTGCTATGAAAACTGTAAATATATTGCATACGTCTATCGAGAATACACAGCTTGCAATAGCGCGGTCCGATTTAGGGAACGGGCAAAATTGTCTCGTACGTATACATACGTCACATCGGGATGCTGAAGCGGCATTGTCGCTTGCTTCATCCGTTAAAATGATGCTACCGAAAAGCAATGTCATAGGTTGTGCGGTTTCCGGCGTGATATATAATGGAGATATTCACCCCGATGGGTCACTCATAAGTATTACTCGCTTTATGAATGCGCAAATCCGGTGTGGCACTTTCACCATCGGCGATCGCTCTGCCGACGATGTCGCATTAGAAATTGCCGATGCATGTAACGAAGTTGAGGATGCATTCTGCTTCCTGTTTTTCGAAAATGTACACTATATAGGCGCTCGTATTATAAGCCGCCTAACAAAATCATCCCCTTCCACCGCGTTCGTCGGTGGTGCGGCCGGCCATATCGACATTGACGGATCAGGCACCATTTATGTGTTCGATCATGAAAAACTGATTCCGGGCGGTGGAATTTATGCGATAATAAGCAGGAAATTCCTACTCGCATATACCAACGCAATCGTAGGCACCGATACCTTCAGCGATGTTTATACAATCACAAAAACTCATAACGAATGCATTGAAGAGATAAATGGCGAAGATGCTTTGTCTTGGCTCTATGATCAATTGGGCAATCACGATCTTTGGATGGAGGCGAGCTGGTACCCGGATCTCGGGTCGGATCCAAGATTGCTACGCTTCCCATTCGTCCTTTCCGACAAGGGCGACGCAGGCAGATTCATACATATTGAGCCCGAAAGTCAAATGTTGCGCTTCCATTTAGGTTGCGTAGAAACGGGGATGAAATTTCGCCTCGGTTATTTGAGTGCGCTCAAAAGCGTGGAGGAATGGCAGGAAGTTTGCTATGATTTGCAAAGTGTGTCCGCAGAAGCTCCTTTTTGCTATTCATGCATGTTTAGGCGTGCTTATCTTGAGAATCTATCCAGGTGGGAAATGGCACCCTTTGCCGATGCCGGAATATGTGGCGCTTTCATGCTTGGCGAAATCGGCACAAAGGACGGCACTTCGCATTATTACAATGGTTCTTGCATATTCTTCACTCTCGCACAAAAACAAAACACTTTACAGCTCGATCTTAACCAGATCGAAAATGTCAACCCAATGTGCGAAGTTGAGAGGGATTTAATAAAGCGTATAGAGTCATCCAAGTTCTCCATGGATAAAAGGATAAAAAAGAAATTTTCACAAGCAATCGAATTATTGGAAAGCAAAATAGAGAATTTACCTAAAAAAAGCACTCAGCTCGACACGATGTCTGACTTTTTGAAAAACCCTTCAAACGCCCGCGTTAAAAAGATATGTTTAATTTCCTTCACCGCATTTATAAAAAGGGAAAACATATCGTTTGCCGATTCGAGGGAAATAATACTGGAGGCTTATTCATCAATAGAGAGCATTGTCGCTTCAAAGTTACCCGGATTGAAGTTTTCATTCTACCAATACGATGCTTCATCCTTTTTCTTTGTGGCCGGCAACGATGTGCGAGATGCTGAATTCATAGAGGCCATGCGCGTCCTCTCCCTCCATGATAACGGGCAAAATAACGGTACCAACGTATATAGCCACATTAATGTAGCTTCAACCATCAGCGGTATGAAGATTTTCGACCTTGTGGAAGAGCTCACCGCAAAAACGCAGGATTATTCCACCGGGAACTATATCATATGTGATTCGAGTGAAAGCGACTCCGCTCGCCTCCAAAAAGAATTTGCAATGGTTGCCGAGTTGCATTCCATAATTAAGGATAATCGCATCCTCCCCTA
>CAYJPI010000074.1:0-8695 GCA_964372005.1 uncultured Oscillospiraceae bacterium
CGTAACCACATTTTACGTACCTGATATAGAGCAAACGCTCAGTACCAAAAAAGGATTGTGCTTTGATTATGCGGTAGCTATGACGGCACTTCTTAGAATGCAGGGTATACCCACCCAACTGGTAATCGGATATGCCGGGCAAGTGTATCATGCATGGATAAGCGTTTATACCGAGGAAACGGGATGGATTGAGAACGCCTTCGAGTTTGACGGGAAGAATTGGGTTCGTATGGATCCCACTTTTGCATCGACGGGGGGCACGGGCTCAAACATCACACAGTATGTGGGCGACGGTAAAAATTACAACGCTATGTTTTTTTATTGATTTAGAATACGGAGGTAAGAGCCATGGAAGCAAGAGCAAAAACAGCGAGGCGAAGATTTGCACGCCTGAACTCCGCACAGCTAACCTATTTCTTTGAACAGCTCTCCTTGTTTAGCGGTAGTGGTATCGCAACGTGGGAGTGCCTTGCGATTATGAAGGAGCACTCGACGGAAAAGAAGCACCAAGCATTGCTTGACACTCTGTTTAAGGATGTATCGGAGGGATCGTTCCTGTCGGAGTCGATGGATGCATGTAGGTGTTTCCCCGACTACGCCCTTGGTATGATGGAAGTGGGCGAGCAAACGGGGCGCTTGCAAGAGGTATCCAGCTCGTTGAAGCAATTTTATGAAAACAAAGAAAGACTATCGAGGAGCATACGCGCGTCGCTTGTGTATCCGTTATGCATGTCTGCAATGGTGCTTGCGGTTATTTTCGTATTGCTCGTGCAGGTTATGCCTGTGTTTGAGCAGGTTTTCTCCCAGCTGGGGCTTGCGCTTAACCCCATATCGGTGTTCCTTTTGGAATTAGGGCGTTTGCTCGGTGAGTACACGGGCATCATCCTTGGGGTGGTTGGAGCAATATGCGTCATCGGGCTCATAATTCGTGTAACACCTGCGGGAAAGAAATTGTTTTCAAAGCTGTATAGCGTTATGCCGCTTACGAAGAAGCTGTTCCAATCCGAAAGTGCGAACCGCTTTGCGTTTGCTATGTTTTTGATGCTCGGAAGCGGTATTGATACACTCATAGCGCTCGACTTCTCGCTTCTTATCGCGGACAATGACAAGACCGAGAAGCGGATTAAGCGTATCATACATGGTTGCGAGAAGGGGCGAAGCCTAAGCGAAGCCGTTGTAGGCAGCGGCATATTCCAGCCCATGTACAATGCAATGCTTATTGCAGGTATGAGAAGCGGAACGACCGAGGAGATGTTCAGGTCGATCTCGGAAAAATACTACGAAGAAGCCCAAAGGCAGACGGATAAACTACTGTCCATCCTAGAGCCTACGCTCGTTGCGATACTTTGCATCATTGTGGGTATGGTTATGCTTTCGGTCATGCTTCCGCTCACGGGTATTCTCTCCGGAATGTAGATAAGGAGGACGCATGAAAACTGTTTTTTCCGAAATATTGCGCCTTTTAAAGACAGGTATATTCTGGTCGATTGTGCTTTTTGTGGGCGTGATCATAGGGATAACATTTGGTATTTCCAACGTGACGGATACGATGCAGGAGCAACAGCTATCGCTCATACAGTCCACCGTTACGAGGAACGCCGTGCAATGCTATGCAATAGAGGGTGTTTATCCCGCTAATTTACAGTATCTCGTGGATAATTACGGACTTTACTACGATAGCGAAAATTATGTGGTGCACTACAGCAACATCGGTGGTAATTTATTGCCCGAAATCGCCGTGTTTTACATCGGAGAGGATGCAACACAAGAGTAGACCTTAGGAAGGGGGAAGAGGCATGCAACAAAGAAAGTTCTCGGTGGATATCGTTTTCGTATTCATGCTTTTTTGCGTGTTCACTTTGAGCGCATTGTTCCTGTCCGTAATCGGTGCGGATGTTTATGCACGAAATGTGGATGCTTCTGAAGGGAACTACAACATACGTACCTCGATCCTATACTTAACCGAGAAGGTACGCCAAAATGAGAAGGCGGGCTATATTCGCACGGATACCGCGAATGGTGAAGGGGCGATTGTGCTCACCGAGGTGTATGACGATGTTGAATATGAAACTTGGATATACATAGAGGATGGTTATCTGTGCGAGGTGTTCATGGGAAGCGGAATGGCGGTATCGCCCGGGATTGGGCAGAAGATAATGCCGCTTGAGTCGCTGGCAGTGGATATTGACGATAATAACCTACTTACGCTATCCATTACGGATGAAAAGGGCCGCATGTACAGCTCCAATGTTGTGCTTGAATGTGGCATAGAGGAGGTGGCTGCTCCATGAATGCACAGTCAAAAACAAGATATTTCCTGATTGAGATTATCATATGCTGTTTCGTGTTTGCTATTGCGGCGGCGATATGTCTAAACCTCTTTGTAGTGGGGTATCTTGAAAATAGGGATAGTAGGGCCCTATCCATGGCGACGATGGAGGCGCAAAATGTAGCCGAAATAGTTAAAGCATCGAAGGGTGATAGCGCCATTATAGAGCGGCTACTTGAAGCCGGTGGAGTGGACGGGACTTTTACTTTAGGATTTGATGAAGATTGGCAACGCGTTACGCCCGAGGAAAGCATGTACACGCTTGTGGCCAAGACATATAGTGAAGGATTATACTTTGTCGCTGATATAACGGTGGCGGATGATGCGACGATATTTGAGCTAAAAGCGACCCGCTATCTCGGCGGAGATGAGGAGGTAAGCGGATAATGCAGGAAAGATCAAGGCCGGTTATCGCCACGGGAATTGTATCGCTGATTACATTCTTTACGATACTTATATTGACGGTGTTTTCGTTTTTGATACTGTCGGGTGCGCGTTCGGACAGCGCCCTATCGGAAAGAACCGCTCAGTCGGTGAGCGCATACTATAGTGCCGATGTGGCGGCAGAGGCCAAACTCGAAGAGCTTTACAACATCGCGAGCGCTTCTCCCACCAACATCGAGGCCGAACTCGAAGCGGCAGGATTTACGATTGTAAAGCCGCAGACAGATGAAGCGGCGGGAAATGAAGCAGTGGAAAATGAAGCAGTGGAAAATGAAGAAGTTATGGTGGCTGATGTTGCAACAACACCAACGGTAAGCGATAGGATAGTGGTATCCTACACGGTACCCATAAATGATTTGAAGGAATTGTATGTAGAAATCGGCGTTTTACGCACGGCGCCCTACTCCATTGAGCGGCTAAGTTGGCAGACGGTCGCGATAACGGCTTGAGAAAGGAATGGTAAGCAAAATGGAAGAAGTAAAACAAACACTCGCATTGGAGGAGATACTAAAAGCGCTTGTTGAAAACAAGGCGGCGGATATCTTTTTTGTGGCAGGCAGACCTGTGAGCTATAAGGTGGGACATCGTATTGAGACGCTCGGTAAGCGCGCTATCATGCCGCGCGAATGCGAGCGACTCGTCATGGACGTGTACACACTTGCCAAGCGTGACCCCAAACTATTCCTAGAGCGCGGCGATGATGACTTCTCCTTCGCTTTGCGCGGTGTGGCACGTTTCCGTATAAGCGCATATAAACAGCGCGGCTCGTTCGCTGCTGTTATCCGCGTGGTTGCGTTTGCGTTGCCCGATCCTGCGGCTTTGAACATCCCGGAGGATATCCTACAACTATCGAACAACCAGCGCGGTTTGGTGCTGGTTACCGGTTCATCCGCGAGCGGTAAAACCACGACACTTACTTGCATACTCGATGCGATTAACTCGTCAAGACCTGCGCATATTATTACGCTTGAGGATCCTATCGAATACTTGCATCCTCACAAGACGGGCATTATAAGCCAGCGTGAAATAACGCTTGATACGGGCAATTATCCCATTGCGTTGCGTGCGGCGCTTCGACAGAGTCCCGATGTTATTTTGATAGGCGAGCTTCGCGATGAGGAGACCATCAACATTGCACTTACGGCGGCGGAAACCGGCCATCTCGTGTTCTCGGCACTACATACACTCGGTGCGGCAAACTCGATTGACCGCGTTGTAGACACCTTCCCGTCGAACCAACAGAGCCAGATTCGCATGCAGTTATCGATGGTGCTTCAGTCCGTTGTATGCCAGCAATTGCTACCCACGGTGGAGGGCGAAATCATACCTGTATTTGAAGTTATGCATTGTAATAACGCCATTCGCACACTCATCCGCGATGGACGTACCCACCAGATAAACTCCATCATTCAGTCGAGCGCGAAAGAAGGAATGGTGAGCATGGATACGAGCATCGCAGAGCTGTACAAAAAGGGAATTATTTCCCGGGAAACTGCGCTTACACATGCACTTACGCCGAGCTTCTTACTGCATCAAATCGGCGAAGCTACGCAGGCCACGGGGTCATCGAGAATATTGCAAAGCCGAAGAGGATAATAAAATTCCCCCCTTGCATAGCGTTGCTAAGGGGGAATTGCAGAGTTTCAAAAAAGTGTTCTTTGAACACTTTTTTGATTTTTCGGGGCAATGTGATGGGCACCGTGTACTCTGAACGTACCATAGCAATGGAGGCTATATGGGAAGATTTATAGGGACATTTTTCAGGGGTTTACGCTTTGGGATGCTTTTGCAATTTGCGGTGGGCCCTGTGTGCTTGTTTATATTTCAAACGGGCATAGAAAGCGGTTTTTCCGATGCTTTTCTGGGTGTATTAGGGGTTGTGATGGGTGACGGCGTGTTCGTTATTCTATCGCTTGTGGGGATAGGTGCGCTTTTGAAGCGAAGTGAGCGGATGCAGGTGTACTTGCGAATAGGTGGTAGTGCGATACTGTTCGTGTTTGGTTTGAGCTTCGTGTTTTCGGCGTTTGGCATATCTATTTTGCCATCATGGGATATTTTTGCGGAAACGGGCAAATCGGGGGCATTTTTCACGGCGCTGTTGCTAACATTATCGAATCCACTGACGATATTGTTTTGGACGGGAGTTTTTTCGGCGCAGATATCGGACACGCATATGGGGAAAACCGAACTTTTCGGCTTTGCAATCGGGTGCTTGAGCGCGACGCTTGCGTTTCTTTCGATTATTGCACTACTCGGACAATTTACTAATGCATTGCTTCCCGAAGGCATTCTTGTAGCATTAAACGTGATTGTGGGTGCGGCTATGATGGTTTACGCGGCCATGAGATTGTTCCCCAAAAAAGAAGCAAAAGAAGAGGACAGGGCGATATAGCCGACATAATCTGATTTTTGAAGATCCTGCGCTTATTTTTTAAATATTTGCGTAGGATTTATTATGTGTATGGTGCGGTTTAATTGATGCGCGTAGGACACGGTATAGGCGGTGCCTCCCTTTGAACCATCGAACACGGCCAAGAGGGTGTTTGCGTGATCGACCATGTAGCGATTGCGCTTGAACATGCAGTGCTTCGTGTAGTGGGTTTCGATGATGATGCGAGTGTCGATTTGGGAGAGGATGTCGTTGTAGTTGGCACGGGATTGCTCGCCCCACCTATCTGCCTGGCCGGGGAAGGGGATTGCCGCGATTAAATTGACGGACGGATATTGGCACTTGAGAGAAAGCAACATTCGAGCTGCCCAAAGGTCTACCCCCTGTGCCATGCCGCAGTAGAAATTTACCATCCCATTTTTGCAAAGCGAATGCAATGCCATGTACATTTTAGCTTGAAGCTCCATGCAGGCAGGGTGGGTTTCATCGTATCCGAATGAAAAATGGAGCGGGCGATGGCCTGTGATCGCCACGGCGGTAGGGTCGTGTTTTGTCATATCTACCCCCAAAAGTACAAATCTATGTTTCTATAATACACTTCTTTGATTGTATGAAAAAGTAGTTTTATATCGAATATACGCGAAAATAGTCGAATAATAGGTCAAAAAATGAAAATATAAGATATATTTCAATTTCGCAATCAAAAATACACCTTTTTTTTTGCATATGTATAGTGAGGGCCAAAAAAGAAAGGAGGAATTTGTGATGAGACGGCGAAGCGCAAAGTTGACACCCGACGAAATTAAGGAACGTACGGAAGGTTACTTTAGAGCATGCGATGAGTCAAGACTTGAGTATGTTACGAAATCCGGGATACACAAGGTGAGGCAAACGCCGTATACCATGATCGGCCTTGCAAACGCACTTGGAATTGCACGCTCGACATTATACGCGTATCTCGATGGCGAATACCCGAGTGATTCGAGCAAGAGTGGCGAAGAGAAGAGACGGGAGGTGGAAAGGTTTTTACAATCGGCGCGAGGCAAGGTTGAACAGCAGGTATTGGAGCTTGCGGCGATGGGGGACATGGATACACGAATCGCACAGCTAATGATGCATGCGTGGGGTTACAACACTCGCCAAGAGAAGGAGGACAAGGATGACAGAGGTACGATGCGAATGTCGTGGGAGGGGGTGAGCGGTGAGGAGGCGGAAACGTGGAGCGAGTAAAGGATGGGATAGTGCTTACGGGAGTACCGAATGATAAGCAGAAGGATTTCTTCCTTGCTAGGACGAGGCACATCGCATATGGCGGAGCGCGCGGCGGAGGTAAGTCGTGGGCGATGAGGAGGAAGTGCTTGTTGCTTGCGCTACATTATCCCGGCATACAGATATTGCTGATGCGAAGAACCTTTGCCGAGCTTGAGGGTAACCACATACGACCGATGCAAGCCGAGCTTGCCGGAGCGATGAAGAGCGGCGTGGTTAAGTACCTTGAAAGCAAGAGGCTGTTTCGCTTCTACAACGGTTCCATCATAAAGATGGGTTACTGTGATGCCGAGAAGGATGTGTACCAGTATCAAGGGCAGGAATATGATGTTGTTGCACTTGAAGAGGCGACGCAGTTTAGCGAGACGCAGATGCAGTTTATCACCACCTGCAATCGATCTACGAGGAAGGACTTCCACCCGAGAATGTACTACACATGTAATCCGGGCGGAGTGGGACATGCTTGGGTGAAGCGATTATTCGTTGACCGAATGTATCGCAATAAGGAGCGAGCTGAGGAGTACACATTCATTCGGGCAAGCGTGTTTGACAATAAGGTCCTCATGGACGCGAACCCCGAATACATCGAGATGCTTGAGAACCTCCCCGAGATGTTAAGGCGTGCACACCTCGAAGGCGACTGGGATGCACTGATGGGGCAGTTCTTCAGAGAATGGAGAAGGGACAAGCACGTATGCGAAGCTTTTGAAATTCCCACTCACTGGAGAAGATTTCGCGCGATGGATTGGGGATACAATGACCCCTGCTGTGTGCTGTGGTTTGCGGTGAACCCCGAGGGGCGTGTGTATGTTTATGACGAGTACTACAAGCGCCAAACGCTCGCCCATGAGGTGGCATCCATAGTGAAGAAGCGATCGGAAAGTGAAAAAATCGCGTACACGGTGGCATCGCCCGATATGTGGCAAAAGCGAGGGACACTCCTTTTGGGGGATGGAGGTTTTTTTGGTGAGAACATCGCGGAGGTATTCCAAAAAAATGGCGTGCCCGTTATGCCTGCGGATAATTCGCGCATGGTGGGCTGGCAAAGGGTGAGGGAATATCTTCGCGATGCACCCGATGGTGAACCCTATGTGCAGGTGTTTTCGCGTTGCACAAACCTGATACGAGCGATGCCGCTGTTGCAGTTTGACGAAACGAACCGTGAAGATGCGGCGGATGGCGAGGACCACGCGCCCGAGGCCTTACGCTACGGGCTTATGTCACGACCGACGGGAAGGACGCTTAGGGAGGAGCGCGAGGAGAAAACGGTGTACATCGACCCATTCTCGGAGAGGAAAAAGGGAAGGGGGCGATAGAATAGCATGAAAGGAAAAGGTATGAAGCGCATTGAAGAAGGAATATTGAAAAAGCATCCACCGGGGCAAAAAGATGGCTTTATAGATGCGATATACGAATTGTTTCGCGAGTTTCGAGACGTATATTGGAGGGCGGAGTGGCCGAGGCTTGATAGCTGTGAGCGCATGTATCGAGGTGAGCATTGGCATGATGTGTACAGCGATGAGAATGAGCCGAGACCCGTTACGCCCATCTTATTCTCCACCATTGAGAATTTGAAGGCTGACCTGACGGATGAATTTCCCGAGGCGGTGATAAAGCCCGAGGAGACCGGGGATGAGGTTGTAGCAAAGGTGCTTACGAAGCTTGTTGCACAATCGCTCGAGGCGATGGACTACGAGGAGGAATACGACAAGCTAACGCATGACCTACTCGTCGGCGGATGGATGGTGCAGGAGGCAGGATGGGACCCGACGCTTCACAATGGGATAGGCGGTGCATTCCTAAGGCATGTATCGAACAAGAACATATTATTCGACCCCTATTGTGCATCACTGCAAAAGGGGCGTGCGGTGTTCAAATTTGATCGCCTGCCTAAGGAGTGGTTTAGGCAACATTATCCTAATGTATACGGACATATGAAGGATGATTCGGACTTGATTGACCAACATCACGCGGATTTCGACAGCACGGTTGCGCCGCTCGAGGATGACTTCTTCGTTTTGCTTGAGGCATGGTTCAGGTTTTACGACCCGATAACGAGGAAGAGCCGCGTGCACATGGTAGTGTTATCAGGCGGATGCGTGCTTGAAAACAGTGCACTCGTAAAGAGCGAGGGATACTTTACGCATGGAATGTACCCATTTGTGGTGACACCGCTATATGAGCAGAAGGGATCGCCCTTGGGACTCGGTGTGGTTGACATGTTTAAGTCGGCACAGCAATACAGCGATAAGATAGACCAGATT